>JANNGJ010000229.1:0-12289 GCA_031403815.1 Burkholderiales bacterium
GCCAGAGCTGACCGTCGCTCAGCTGGTTTCGAACACCACAATTGGTGGCAACAGCCTTTCGGCCACTCTCGCGAGTGGCGCCGACATTGTGGGGCTCCATGAGGGGCCCCGGTGGTCAACATGCCGGATCACTCCGTGGAGTATCGCGCAGCAACAGCCGCTTCGGGCCCGAATCAACATCGCCTCGGGACGCGCCCACGGCTACGCGGCGTACCTGATAAAAAGAGCGATGCGAATTGATTGAGGTCCGGGCGCGCTGAGGTCTGCTGGTCCAGCTCAGCGCGCGAGGCGCCTCCGGGACGCTGCGGTATGCCCATGCCGCCGCGCCACACGGCGCCACTTTTGACAAGGGGGCGCTGACGCCATGACGATCGAGCAAGTTATCCGCGTCGTCTTCGACGACAACGCCTACACCCGCAACGTCGCTCAGGCCGCGCAGGCCACGGGCCGCTTCGATGCGAGCGTCAACAGCGTGCAGCGCGGGCTGCAATCCATGTCGACGAGCGCCATACAAGCCGCTCAGGCACAGGCTGCAACAGGGTCCGCGACAACCGTTTTCGTCTCAGCGCTCGATCGCGGGAACGCAAGTCTGCGCGGTGCCGACACGCAACTTCGCAGTCTGGGCCAGGCAGGCAAGTTGACGGCACGGGAGCTGCAGCAGGTCGGCTTCCAGCTCAATGACCTGTTCGTGCAGCTCGCGTCGGGCGGCAACCCGTTCGTCGCGCTCATCCAGCAGGGCTCGCAGCTCTCGGGCACCTTCGGCGGAGTTGGCAACGCTGCACGCGCATTGACGTCGCTCATCACGCCGATGGGTGTTGCCATCGCGGCTGCCGCCGCTGCCACTGGCGTCTTCGCTGTCGCAGCGGCCAAGACCGAGCAGTGGCAGCGCGCGGTGGCCGACTTGCAGGCCACGCTTCAGGGGACTGGCCGTGGCGGGCAGTTCAGCGATTCGCAGCTCGGTGCCATCATCGATCAGTTGGCGCGGGCGCCTGGCGTGACGCGGGATGCGGCGACCAAGAGCGTGGCCGAACTCGCGCGCGTCCAGTCGATCGGTGTGGATCTGTTCCAGGGCCTTGCGCGCGTTGCTGCTGACTACGCGCGTATTACCGGCACCGACGTGCCGACTGCGTCCAAGACGCTCGCCCAGGCCTTCGCGGATCCGGCGCAAGGTGCAAAGCAGCTGGAAAGCGTCCTGGGCACGCTGTCGGCCACGACGCTGCTCTCTGCGCAGCGCCTCGCCGACCAAGGGAATGCCATCGGTGCGCAAAGTGTGCTGTTCGCGGGGCTCGAGCAGGCAGTGCGTGGTGCAGCGCTCAACGGACTCACGCCGCTGCAGAAGGCGACGAACGATCTCGGCAACGCCTGGGACAAGACGATGGGGTCCTTTCGGGAGTCGGAAGGGCTGAAGAACGCGAATGCGGGGCTGTCGAGCCTGCTCACAACGGTGGCCCGTGCGATCGAGCAGCTCCCCGAACTGGAGCAGCGCGCGCGTAGCACCTTCAAGGGCACGCTGTTCGGGTTGGTCGTCGACAAGGTTTTGACCCCACCACAGACCGGCAGTGTCAGTGCAAGTTTCGATGCGCCAGGCGCGCAGGCAGAGGTGAGCAGCACCGACGTGCGCATCAAGGCCGCGCTCAAACTCGGCGAGGCCTACAAGACGCAGGCCAGCGAAATCACCGGCCTGGTCGCCAAGCAGAAGACGCTGCGCGAGGCACTCGCGCTGGCCGGGCCGGGCACGGAGGAAGCGAAGGCGCTGCAGGATCGCATCGCTGGCGTCGGCGATCGGATCAGCTCGCTGCGCAAAAGGGGCGGCAGCGACATCGACCGTGAGACGAAGCGGATTGCAGGTGCCGCGATCGAGGAGGCGCGACGCAGCGCACAGGCGCAGACCTCCGTGATCGAGCGACAGAATGAGGACTTGCGCGGCCAGTACGAAGCCGGCCTCCTCAGCCTGGCCGACTACTACCGACGGCGCGCCGAGCTGGCCAGCGAGGGCGCACGCGCGGAGCAGGCGCGCATCACTGCGGTCGAGCAGGCCCGCACGCGTGAGCGCGACTCGGGGCGCCGGCCGGAGACGAAGGACGCCGCGCAGGACGCGCTGGACACGATCGACGAGCAGCGCATCAAGGCTGCAGCCGATGCCGACAAGGCGCAGCAGGCGCTGAGTAACGGGCTGAGGCGCGAGCGACTCCAGCTCGATCGGCAGATCGCCGACATCGACACCGAGATCGCGCAGTTGTCCGGAGATGCTGCTCGAGCGGAGGCGATCCGAAATCAACAGCGCATCGAGCAGGTGCGCATCACCGCTGCAAACCGCTTCGGCGAGGATAGTCCGGAAGCCAAAACGCGGGTGCAGAGCATCACGAGCCTGGTCAGCCAGCAGACCGCGTACAACGCCCTGCAGCGCGAGTCTTCGACCATGGCCGAGCGCCTGAGCAACGCCGAAGAGAACTACCTGATCACTGCCCGCGCACGCGGCGATAGCCAGGAGGAGATCGAACGCGGCCTTCACCAGACGCGTCAGCAGTCGCTCGGCCAGCTGGGCGACCTGGTGCAAAAGGCGCGTGAGCTGGCCGCCGCGAGCACTGACCCTGCGCTCCTCACCTTCGCTGAGAAGCTCGCGCTGCAGTACCGCCGCGTGGCCGAAGACATCGAGCCCGCACTGGCCAAGATGCGTGCGGTGGGCGACGAGGTGGCCGATTCGTTCGGCAAGGCGGCCGGCGCCATCGCACTGAACGCCCGCGACGCACGCGGCGCCGTCTTCAGTCTGGTGCAGAGCCTCGGGAAGATCGCTGTTCGCGAGACGGTCGAGAAGCCGGTCACCGACATCATCCGCAAGCAGATCGGCGGCGTCATCGAGCCGGGGCAGGGCGGTGGCTTTGGCCAAGGTATGCGCGACATCTTCGGCGTGGCCGTCCAGGGTGCCGCCACGGGTGGCGAAGGCTTCAGCCTCGACGGTGTGTTCGGCGAAGCAGTCAAGGCCGTCACCGGGCTGGGCGAGGCCTCCGCCGGCAGTGCCACGGTGCTTGGCAAGCTGCCGGAGTTGGCCGCGATCCCTGCCACCACGTCGCTGACCGCGTTGGCGGCAGCGGCGCAGGCGGCGTCGACCGCGCTACTGCAGGTGGGCAGCGCCGGAGCATTACAGGAAGCGGCGGGGGGTGGCTTCAGTCTCGAAGGTCTGTTCGGCGGTGGGGCTCCCGACGCGGGGTTCGGCGGTTTTGAGGTGGGCAGCCGCGAGGCCGCCATCGCAACCGAATCTTTCGCCGCAGAGACCGCCATTGCGACGACAGCCACCGCGGGGCTCGCCGAGGCGGGGCTCGCCGCTGCAGGTGCGCTGACGGGCATGGGGCCGATCATCGCCGGCATCGGTGCGTTGCTCGCCGCGACAGGCGGCCAGGTCGGCGGAGCCGTCGGGTTGCTGCAGTCTGGGATTATCGAAAAGCCCGGCGGTCTCATCGGGTTGCTCAGCAACCTTTTCGACGGCGGCGGCTACACCGGCGACGGCGCCAAGATGCAGCCCGCCGGCATCGTCCACGCTGGCGAGTACGTACAGCCGCAGGAGCGCGTGCGCGAGCCGGGCGCCCTGCGCTTCATGGAGCGCTTCCGCGAGGTCGGCATGCAGGCGGTCAACGAAACGTTCCTGTCGCGCGTGCAGGCCGGCGCCGGCAAGCCAGGGCAGATCAGCATGCCTCGCGGCTTCGCAGATGGCGGATATGTGTCCAACGCCAGGGAGGAGGCTGCCGACTACGCGGGCGGCGGGCTGGCGGGCGAGTGGGGCGGCGCTGAGCAGTCGGCGGCCGAGCGCATGCCGATGCAGCGCGAAAGGCTAGGTAGTAGTGAAGCGAAGGACAGATCTTTCATCGTCAATGTGAATCAGACGTTCAACGGCCCGCAGAGCAAGCAAACGATGTCCCAAGGTGCGGCGGAAGCCGCCCGAGCGTTGCGCATAGAACTGGCGCGCGGCACCGCGTAATGTTGGCTCCACGTCACGAGCCAGACTGACCCGCTGCAGGAATACGGGCGCTGGCTTCTAACGCCGTACCGAGGGCATCTAGATACCCGCAGACCATGGGTAGGCTTGATGGGTCACCATCGGCAGAAGCCTCTCGTTCTTCGGCGGCTTGTTGCAGTTCCTTGCCGAAGGCGACTTGGTCAATCACACCCTTCTTGTGAAGGTACACCACAAGCTCTGTCATCATGGCCACGACAAGCGCGGACGCGCCTGCGGCGGTCACGTCGAACGGTTCATCGGTGGACATTTTCAGCGTCACATGCATCCCCTTTACGAGTGTGGGCAGAAACGTGGGTAAGTGACTGCTACGCCAGCAAACCCGCATGAATACTAGATTCCCGGCGGAAGCGGTGAGATTCGAACTCACGGGCCCTTGCGAGCCGCCGGTTTTCAAGACCGGTGCAATCGACCACTCTGCCACGCTTCCTGATCGCGAAGCGATTGTCTCATCCGGGGCGCTGGGCGGCTGCGCAGTGCACCTGCACGATGTCGCGGCGGCCGCCGTCGATGCGCGCGGCCGTGAGGGCGCCGCCCCAGACGCAACCGGTGTCGAGCGAGAGCAGGTCGGGGCGGTTGATCAGGCCCAGGGTGGACCAGTGACCGAATGCGACGGGCGACGCGGCGCTAGCCCGCCCGGCGAACTCGAACCACGGCACCAAACCCGGCGGTGCGCTGCCCGCGCCTTCCTTGATCTTGAAGTCGAGGGCACCATCGGGGTGAACGAAGCGGATGCGCGTCAGCACATTGATGACGTGGCGCCAGCGCTCGGCGCCTTGCAGGCCGTCATTCCACAGGGCGGGCTGGTTGCCGTACATCAGGGGCAAGAACTCGGCCAGGCCCGGGCCGCGCAGCATCTGCTCGACTTCGGCGGCCAGGGCCAGCGTTTGCGCCGCGCTCCAGGCCGGCGCCACGCCGGCGTGCACGCACAGCCAGCCTTCGCGCTGCAGCGCGAGCGGGCGCTGGCGCACCCAATCGAGCCAGGCCTCGCAGTCGGGCGCGTCGAGGATGGGGCGCAGGGTGTCGCCCGCGTGTTCGCGGCGCACGCCATGGGCGACGGCCAGCAGGTGCAGGTCGTGGTTGCCGAGCACGGCCTCGGCCGCGTGGCCCAGGCCGCGCACCCGGCGCAGGACCGCGAGCGAATCGGGGCCACGGTTGACCAGATCGCCGAGCAGGGTCAGGTGGTCGCGTGAGGGTGAGAAGCCGATCTCGGCCAGCAGGCGCCCGAAGGCATCGTTGCAACCTTGCAGGTCGCCAACCAGATAGTGCATGAGCTGATTCTGCTACGCTGCCGTCCCTCTGGGTTTCACGGGGCGCGGCGCACGCGGCTCGGTCCGCATGGACGTCGCACTGCTTGCTTTCCTGATCCTGCTCAACGGCGTGTTCGCCATGTCGGAGATGGCCTTGACGGCGAGCCGCAAGGCGCGTCTGCAGGTCATGCTGGAGGCCGGAGAGCCCGGGGTCGAGGCGGCGATGGCGCTGCACGACAACCCGACCAAATTCCTCTCGACGGTGCAAATCGGCATCACGTCGATCGGCGTCATGAACGGCATCGTGGGCGAGGCCGCTTTCTCCGAGCCGCTCGCGGCGTGGCTGCAGCAGACCTTCCAGGCCGCGCCGCGCGTTGCGGCTTTGTCGGCCACCGGCCTGGTGGTGCTGGTCATCACCGTGCTGACCATCATCTTCGGCGAGCTGGTGCCCAAGCGAATCGGCCAGCTCTATCCCGAGACCGTGGCGCGCCTGGTGGCCACGCCCATGATGTGGTTGTCAACCGCGACGCGGCCGCTCGTGGCGCTGCTGTCGATCAGCACCGTGGCGGTGCTGCGTCTGTTCGGCGTGCGCGGCGGGCCCAGCCGCAGCGTGACGGAGGAAGAGATCGCGGCCAGCCTCGAAGAGGGCCTGGATGCGGGCGTCATCGAGCAGCAGGAGCACCAGATGGTGCGCAACGTGTTTCGCCTCGACGACCGCCAGATCGGCTCGATGATGATGCCGCGCACCGAGATCACCTGGATCGACGTCAACGCGCCGCTGGCCGACACCCTGGCCTTGATGGCGGCCAATCTGCACACCCGCTACCCGGTCTGCCGCGGCGGCCTGTCCGAGGTGCTCGGCGTGGTCTCGGCGCAGAGCCTGTTGCCGGCGCTGGCGCGCGGCGACGAGCCCGACCTGGCTGCTGTGCTGACGCCCCCGGTCTTCGTGCCCGAGACCCTGTCCGGCATGGAGCTGCTCGAGCAGTTCCGCGTCTCCAGTGCCGAGCTGGTGTTCGTGGTGGATGAGTACGGCGAAGTGCAGGGGGTGATCACGGTACGCGACGTGCTCGAGGCCATTACCGGCGAGTTCACGGTGGCCGCCGACGACGACGCCTGGGCTGTCCAGCGCGAGGGCGGCGGCTGGTTGTTCGACGGCCTGATTCCGGTGCCTGAGCTGAAGGACCGCCTGGACCTGAAAGAGCTGCCCGAGGAAGACCGTGGCCGCTACAACACCCTGGCTGGCATGATCATGCTCTTGCTCGGCCGTCTGCCGCGCACCGCCGACCATGTCGATTGGGACGGTTGGCGATTCGAAGTTGTCGACATGGACGGCAAACGGATCGACAAGGTGCTCGCGCTGCCCATCGCCAACCCTGAAGAAAGTATTTGATGATCGATCCGAATTTGTTTGCCGACCCCCAAGCGCTCGACCGCGTCCTGCACCGCACGACCCGGCTCGACGCCAGCAAGGTGCGCTTTGACCGCACCGCCGGCCTGAATTCCCTGTTCATCACCGCGGTTGAGTTCGGTGACGTCTGCCGTGAGTACCCGATCGTGTTTGTCGACGCCGGCAAGGGGGCAGACGGCCAGCAGGAGGTGGCGCCCATGGCCGTGCTCGGCCTGCAGCAAGGTGAGAACCTCATGCTCGGCACCGACGGCGCCTGGGGCGCGCGCTACGTGCCGGCCATCTTGCGTGCCTATCCCCTGGCGGTGGTGCCAGTGGACGCGACCAGCTACGCGGTCTGCATCGATGCCAAGGCGGGCCTGGCGGCCGAGACCGGCGAGCGCCTGTTCGACGACAGCGGCGAGCCGACCGCCTTTCTCACCGAGCGGCGCGCGTTTGTCGAAGAAATCGAGCGCGAGGCGCAGCGCACGCGCTTGCTCGGCCGCCGCCTGATCGAGCTGGAGTTGCTGCGCTCGATGCGCTTCGATGCCACCTTGCCCGATGGCAATCAGCTATCGGTTGACGGCTTCCTGGCGCTCGACGACGAGAAGCTGGCCGCGCTGCCCGATGCCACCTTGGTCGAGTTGCAGCGCAGCGGCGTGCTGGGCCTGATCAACGCGCACCAGATCTCGCTCGGCCTGATGCGTGCGCTGGTCGAGCGTCGTTTGGCCCGCGTGGCCAGCGCCTGAGGCCGCGCCCGTGACCGACCGCCTCGACGACTTTGATCGCGGGCTGGTCAACCGCCGCGCGGTGCTTGGCGACGCCTGGGTTGATCGCTCGCTCGGCCAGGCCACGGCTTTGAACGCCGAGTTCCAGAGCCTGATCACGCGCGGTGTGTGGCATGAGATCTGGCAGCGCCCGGGCCTCGATCACCCCACGCGCCGCCTGCTGGTGCTGGCCATGACGATGGCCCAGGGGCGCTGGGAAGAGTTCGAGCTGCATTTGCGCGCCGCCTTGCGTGGCGGCGTGGCACTGGACACCGTGAAAGAGGTGCTGTTGCAAGGCGCAGCCTACTGCGGTGTGCCCGCGGCCAACACCGCCTTCAAGATCGCCGCCGAGGTCTGCCATGCCGAGGGCATCGTGCTCGAAGCGGCGCCGCTCACGCCGGGCGCGCGAGTCCAGCACCATCACACCTTCAGCACGCCGCAGTTGCACGTGGCGCTGCAGGGCACCAGCAGCGGCGTGCCCGTGGTGTTGAGCCACGCGCTCGGTTTGGACTTGACGATGTGGGACGGCCTGGCCGCCGCGCTCGCCGCCGAACACCCGGTGCTGCGCTACGACCACCGTGCCCAGGGCGGCTCGGCCGCTGCGGCTGTGCCTTTCACGCTCGATGATCTGGTTGACGATGCGGCCCGCCTGGTGCGGGAGTGGGGGCGCGGCCCGGTCGTCTTCATCGGCTTGTCGATGGGCGGCATGGTGGCCCAGGGGCTGGCGATCCGCCATCCGGCACTCGTGCGTGGCCTGGTGCTGGCCAACACCACGGCGCAGTACCCCGAGGCCGCCCAGGCCACCTGGGCCGCGCGCATTGCCGCCGTGCAGGCCGACGGTATGACCGGCGTGGTGCAGGGCGTCGTTGAACGCTACTTGCACGCCGATTTCCGCAGCGCGCAGCCCACCTTCACCGCCGCCGTGCGCGCTCAATTGCTGCGCGCCGATGCCGCAGGCTACGCGGCCAGTTGCCAAGCCATCCGCCATGTCGACTGGCTTGCAGCGTTGGCGCAGGTGCGATGCCCGACCCTGGTGCTGGCCGGCGCGCGCGATGTTGGCGCCACGCCGGCCATGGGCCAGGCGATTACCGAGCGCATCCCCGGCGCGCAGTTCGAGGTGTTCGACGAGGCCTCGCACCTCAGCAGCGCAGAGCAACCGGCGCGCTTTGAGGCCGCCGTGCGCGGCCTGCTCGCGCGCTGCTGAAAGTTCAGCGCCTGCGGTGCGGCCGCTGGGCAGCCGCGGCCTTCGGGCGCCGCGCGGGCGATGCCACTGCCGCGTTGTCGTGCCTCGGCGATGCGGGCAGCATCAAGCCTTCGTGCAAGGCCACATGCTCGAGCGCCGCCTCGAAGCTTGCACGCGAAGTGGCCGCGATCTGGCGCAAGTAGGCATGCAGTTCGGCGTCGGCTGCGCTGCGTTGCTCGCACTCGGCGCTGTAGGCCTCGAAGTGCGAAAGCTGCACCAACAGCTCGGCCACATGGCGCGGGCACTCGCAGGCGATCGTCGACGACAGGCCGGCGAAGTCGGCCAGGGCAGCATCGTCCCAGCGCCGCGGCGGCACAGCACCGGGCACCAGTGTGAGCTGGCCCGCCATGGGTTGCGACGTCGTGCCTGCCCTGGCCAGGCGGTGCAGCCATTGCGCCAGCACCGCGTCGGGCTGGGGCTCTCGCAGCAAGGCGACGCCAGCTGTTGCCAGGGCCTCGCACACGGGGTCCGCAGCAAAGCCGTAAAGCAGGGCCTTCGGCACGCTCGCCAAGGCCGGCGCAGCCGCATCGAAGGCGGCCAGCCAGCCCTTGTGCAGCTGCGGCTCGTGAATCAGCAAAACATCCAGGGCTGCGCCGTGCAGTGCGAGAGCGGCCTGCGCGGGGTTGTCGAAAGCTCCCATCAACACCAATGGCTGGCCCAGCCGGCGCAAGAGTGCGGGTCGCTGCAGGCGTGTGCCAAGCGCAGCGCCGATCACCGCCAGCCGCCAGGCTCGAACGGGCGGCGCCTGGGCCGCTCCCGGGGGCGTGTTCTTGTGCGTGGCTGCCAAAGCGCGCGCATGTGTTGACGCCACGCTCTGGAGTTGCGCCATGTCCAACGCCGCGAGGCTTCCGATGGCGTGACCGAGGTCTGTCAGCTGCTTGACCAGTGCCAGGCGCTGCACGTCTCCGGCCGAGTAGAGACGTTGACCGCTGGGCGACAGTTGGGGTTGCGTCAGCGCGTAGCGGCGCTCCCAGACGCGCAGAGTTGCCACGGGCATGCGCAGCATGCGCGCCACCGCACCGCTGCGATGCCAGGACGAATCTGAGTCGCCCGCGGGCGGCTGGGGTGGTGGAGGCGGTGCTTTACGCTTGTTCATGGGCTCTTGCAATGACTCCAAGTTGACGCGGAGTGTCAACGAAATAGAGGGGTTGTGTTGACAACTGAACTCATGATGAAGCGGAAATTGTATGATCTAGTTCCATGTTGATCAAACCAAGCTGGACTGTGGCGGTCATCGGCGCCGGCATTGCAGGCGCTGCATGCGCGCGTGCGCTGGTTCTGGCCGGACATGCAGTGCAGGTGTTTGACAAGTCGCATGGGCCCGGGGGGCGTCTGGCCACCCGCCGTGTTGAGTGGCTCGACCGTGAGGGTCGGGGCTGCACTGCTCGGCTCGACCACGGCGCGGTTGCCATCACAGCAAGCTCTGACGCCTTCAAAGCCTTCATCACGCAAGCTCGGCGAGCAGATTGGTTGGCCGAGTGGACGCCCATGCTGGCCGCCGGCAGTTTGGCGCTGGAGTGCGACGGTCCGCTGTATGTGCCGGCGCCGGACCTGCCCGGCCTGTGTCGCCACCTTCTGGATGGCGCTGGTGCCAGCTGGTCATTTGCTGTGGACAGCCTTCACAAAGGCCCACTCGGCTGGCAAGTGCAGGCCGGCCAGGAGCGCTGTGCGACGCGGTTCGACGCCGTCATCTTGGCGCTGCCACCCGCACAGGCAGCGCCGCTGCTCAGCCTCCACCGGCGCGACTGGGCACGGCACGCATCGGTCACCCCCATGCAGCCGTGCTGGACATTGATGGGCATTGCCGACAGCGCCACGGACGCCCCGGAGCCTGCGCTGGGCTGGGATCTGATGCGGCCGCCCGCGGGCCCACTGGCATGGGTGCTGCGCAACGACGCACGGCCAGGCCGGGAGCGTGTGCCGGGGCAGGCACATTGGGTCGCGCATGCCCGCCCAGGCTGGAGCCGTCGGCACCTCGAACAACCGGCTGCGTGGGTCCAGCAGCAAATGCAGGCTGCGCTGGTGGAATGCCTGGGCCGACCAGTTGACTGGCATCACTGCGTGGTGCACCGCTGGCGCTACGCCCAGCCGCCAGCGCAAAGGGTGGTACCGCCCGAGTTGTGCTGGTGGGATGTGGCCCAGGGCCTGGGCGTCTGCGGCGACTTCTTCGGGGGTGCGGGCGTCGAAGGGGCTTGGCTGTCGGCTCAGTCAGTGTGCGCGGCGCTGCTGCAACGTGCGTCTGCAGGGGCTGCTGTGCCCCCCGCCCCGGCCGCCCCTGAAGCTGACGACCGCGCGGCGTATCGCCTCGTTGCGTGACTACTTTCTCGTTGTTCCACCACCATCCACTCCAGGAGTTCCAAATGAACCGTCCCCTGCCCCGTCGCCTGTTCCTGATGACCCTGGCCGCCTCTGGCGCGGCGCTCTCCGCGAGCGCCCAGGCCCAGGCCATGGTCGACGAAAAGGATGCCCAGGCCGCCGCGCTCGGCTATGTTGCCGACGCCAAGCGTGTTGACGTCAAGAAGTACCCGAAGTTCGTCGCCGGCCAGAACTGCACCAACTGCGCGCTCTACCAGGGCAAGGCGACGGACAAAGCCGCCGCTTGCCCGCTCTTCGCCGGCAAGCAGGTGGCGGGTCCGGGCTGGTGCAGCGCCTGGGCCAAGAAGGCCTGAGCGCGCCCCTCGGCTGCGAGAGTTGGCGATGACAGTGCCCACCGCAGGCTTTCGCGGCAACAAGGCTGCGCTGCCCAGCAAGCCCTGCGTAGGCTGCGGCCTCGGCATGAGCTGGCGGCGTCGCTGGGCCAAGACCTGGGCCGACGTGAAGTACTGCTCCGACGCCTGCCGCCGCAAAGGCGCTGCACGTGGCTGAGCTGCGCTCCTTGATCGTCGTGCTGGGCGACCAGCTCGACCTCGATGCGGCGGCTTTCGACGACTTCGATGCGGCCGTCGACGCGGTGTGGATGGCCGAGGTGGCGCAGGAATCGACCCATGTCTGGTCGAGCAAACCGCGCACGGTCATGTTCCTGGCCGCCATGCGCCACTTCGCGCTGGCCTTGCAAGCTGCCGGACGCCCGCTGCACTACACCCGTCTGGACGCGCCGGGCAATGGCGGCAGTCTGGCTGCGCAGTTGTTGGCCGACATCCTGCGCCTGGCGCCGGCCAGCCTGGTGATGACCGCCCCGGGCGACTGGCGCGTGCTGGAAGGCATCAAGGCCGTGGCTGCGGCCAACGACCTGGCTTTGGATATTCGCGAGGACCGCCACTTCTTTTCCAGCATTCGCGATTTCGCGGCGCACGCCCAAGGCCGCAAATCGCTGCGCATGGAGTACTTCTATCGCGAGCAACGAAAACGCCAAGACGTTTTGATGCAGGACGGCGAGCCTGTCGGCGGCCAGTGGAACTTCGATGCCGACAACCGCGAGGCCTTTGGCGCTGCCGGCCCGGGTGCTGTGCCGCCGCGCACACGCTTCGAGCCCGATGCCGTCACGCGCGAAGTCATCGCGGTCGTCAACACGCACTTCGCCCAGCACCCTGGCCAGTTGGACGACTTCGCCTGGCCGGTCACACGAGCGCAGGCGCTGCAGTCCTTGCAGGCCTTCATCCAGGAGCGCCTGCCGCTGTTCGGTCGCTACCAGGATGC
>JANNGJ010000230.1:0-4866 GCA_031403815.1 Burkholderiales bacterium
ATTATCTTTGCCTGCCCGCGCCCGTGGGCCGTGGTGATGGGGAAATGCGACAGACGGCGTTCTGCGTGCCTTGAAGCACGCAAGCCGACTCAGCGACGCGCCGTATCTAGCGCGGTACCGCCTTGCCCACCGCCGTGTACAACTCGGCCACTGGCACCACACGCCCATGCAGCGGCAGGATGCGCTCGACCGAGAGTTTCAGGCGTTCGATGTTGTCGACCAGATTCAGGTTGTTGGCATTCGGCACCGCCGGCGGCGGGGTGTTCGGCAGCCCCGGCGTGTAGGCATCGGCCTGGATCAGCAGCTTGTCCTTGGGCAGATAGACCATCAGGAAGCCGTCGTTGTGCACGCTGCCGACGATGCGGTGCAACTCGATGCTGCGTGTGGCGTCCGACAGCGTGGCCTTGTCGGCCACGGCTTGCAGGCGCGGCGTCTTGCCTGACAGCGCCAGGCGGTCTGGCCTGATGCGGTTGGGCTGTGCCAGCACGCGCTCGAAGTAAGGCACGTTGGCCGCCTGCGTGACGATGGTGGCGCCGTCGGCCACTGCCGCGCGCACGCCGCCCGAGTGGTCGAAGTGCTGGTGGCTGTTGATGGCATAGCGGATCGGCTTGCCCGGCGCCAACAACTTCACCGCATCGATCACCGCTTGAGTGCGCGCGTCGTTGAGTGGGGTTTCCACCAACACCAGGTGGTCGGCCATTTCGATGGCGACGCTGTTGTGCGAGCCACCTGCAACGAACCACACGCCGTCGGCGACCTTCTCCGTCGTCACCCGCTCGGCCTGGTTGCGCGCGGCCTCGGGCAACGCAAGCGCTGCCGTGCTGACGTTGGCTTGCACGTCCTTGAGCGCCAGGTCCAGGGTCGGCAAGCCGCCGACAGACTGGCGCACGCGGCTGGGGAACTTGATGCCGGCCACGTCGCGGTATTCGCTGTAGGTCGTGACCACGGGGGTGTCGCCCAGCACCGGGTCGGGGTAGACCGAGTCCACCTGGGTCACCAGGCCGTCGGCACTGATCGCCACCACGGCAGTGAAGCGTCCAGGTTGGGTGAAGGACAGGGCGTGGCTGCCATCAGCATTGCGGCGCACACTGGTGGCATTGCGTTGCGCCGCTTTGAGCACACCGTGCGGGGCGATCGACAACTGGTGCAGGCGATCGGCCAGGAAGCGCGGGCCGGGCGCCACGTTGGTGCCAACGACGTTCCAGGCCAGCTCGCCGCTGAGGAACTGGTCGTTGCGCTGCTGACCGCTCAGGGGGTAGCCGCCGCCACCACGCGGCTCGGCCCGGCTGAGAACGACTTCGTCGCGCATCGCGCCTGCCTCGTAGTCGATCGTGCGGGTGACCGACGGGTACGCCACCTTGGGCCACGGACCGCCCGCCACGAAGGCCTGGCCGAAGGTGAAGCCCTCCCCCTCGCCCGTGTAGCGCAGGCTCTTCAAGGACTCGGCGCCCATGGCCTTGACGGCGCGGGCGAGGACGTCGCCCGCGCTCTCGGGCGGCGTGGCGCAGGCCACCAGCAGGCCGAGGCAGGCAGCCGCCAGAGCGGCTCGGGTTGAGCGCAGAAGAGTCGGGGTCATCGGCATTCCTTGTCGAGGCTGGATCTGGAGCATACGTTCGGCAGGCCGGGCTTCTTGCGTTGGCGAGCCGCGGTCATGGCAGGGGACCCGCGGCCTGGGCACACCAGCGCAGCGCGCCCTGCCCGGCCACACGGCCGCTGGCCATCGAGGCCTGCAACAAGTAGCCGCCGGTGGGCGCCTCCCAGTCCAACATTTCGCCAGCGCAGAAAACGCCGGGCCGGGCGCGCAGCATCAACTGCTCATCCAGCGCCTCGAGCGTGACGCCGCCTGCGGTGCTGATGGCTTCGTCGATCGGTCGCGGCGCCGTCACGGTCAGCGGCAGCGCCTTGATGGCGGCCGCCAAGCGCAGCGGGTCCGCAAGTGCCTCGCGCGGCAATAGTTCGTGCAGAAGCGCCACCTTGGCGCCGCTCAAATTCAGGCGGCTCTTGAGGTGCGAGCCCAGGCTGCGCGAGCCGCGCGGGTGGGCCACCTCGCGCGCCACGCGCTCGGCCTCCAGGCCCGGCAGCAAATCGAGCGTGAGGGTGGCCTGGCCGTCGCGCTCGATGGCGTCGCGCAGCGCGGCGCTGGCGGCGTAAACCAGGCTGCCTTCGATGCCATAGGCGCTGAGCACGAACTCGCCCTGCTTGTCGAAGCCCTCAAAGCGCAGCCGCACCGGCTTGATCGGTGCACCGGCGAAGCGCTCGCGCAGGTGCGGGCTCCAGGCGACGTCGAAGCCGCAATTGGCGGGGCGCAGCGGCGCCACCTCGACACCCTGCTCGCGCAGCCAGGGCACCCAGGCGCCGTCCGAGCCCAGGCGCTGCCAGCTCGCGCCGCCCAGGGCCAGCAGCGTGGCGCGGGCAACGACGCTGTGCTCGCCCTGCGGGCCGGCAAAGCGCAATGCGCCCGCCGCGTCCCAGCCAAGCCAACGCTGGCGCATGTGGAAGACCACGCCGCGCTGGCGCAAGCGGTGCAGCCAGGCGCGCAGCAGCGGCGCCGCCTTCAGGTCGGTCGGAAAGATCCGGCCCGAGGTGCCGACGAAGGTTTCCACACCCAGGCCCTGGGCCCAGTCGCGCAGGGCCTGCGGCGACAGGGCCTCGAGCCAGCGCGCCGCCTGCGCCTGGCGCGCGCCGTAGCGGGTGATGAAGCGCGGCAGCTCATCACTGTGGGTCAGGTTCAAGCCGCCCTTGCCGGCCAGCAAAAACTTGCGCCCGACGGAAGGCATGGCGTCGAAAACCTCGACCGGCAGGCCCGCCGCAGCCAAAGTCTCGGCCGCCATCAGGCCGGCGGGGCCACCTCCGACGATGACAACGGGCAGTGGCAAGGATGACCTCGGGGCAGGAATCATGCGCTGCATGGTGCCATGCGTGTCAGGAATCGCCGTGTCGCGCGACCAAGCGCTACCCTCACGAACGGAGACCGCCATGAACGCCCTCACCCGCCTGGCCCTGGCCGCCAGCCTGCTGCCCGCTGCGGCCCTGGCGCAAGCGCCGCAAAGCTGCGAGGCCCGCGCCGGCGCGCAGCCGCCGGCGGTGGTCGAGCTTTACACGTCCGAGGGCTGCAGCTCCTGTCCGCCCGCCGACCGCTGGCTGTCCACGCTGAAAGGCCGCAGCGATGTGATCGCGCTGGCCTTTCATGTCAACTACTGGGACCGGCTCGGCTGGCCCGACCGTTTTGCCACCCCGGCCATCACGGAGCGCCAGCACCAGCTGGCGCAGAGCAGCGGCTCCAGCTATGTCTACACGCCACAGGTGGTGCAAAACGGCCGCGACTTGCGCGCATGGAGCAGCAGCACACCAAGCCGTCTGCCGGCCAGCAGCGTGGCGCTGGCGCTCAAGCGCGACGGCAACAGCGTGACGGCCAGTATCGGTGCCGGCAGCGGACGCCTTGCGGGCTACTGGGCCGTGCTTGAAGACGGCCACAGCACGCGCGTGCGCGCCGGCGAGAACAGCGGCGAGACGCTGAAGCACGACCATGTCGTGACGCTGTACAAGCCGGTCGATGCCTGGGCCGGCAAAGACGACAAGCAGTGGCGCCTGGACCTGCCCCCGACCACCGTGGGCATCAGCCGGCGCGTCGCCTTCGTGGTCACCGACAGCGCGACGCAGCGGCCGGTGCAAGCCCTCGCCTTGGGTTGTTAAGACGCGTCCGTCCGCCCACATTCATTCACGCGTGGATGAACAGTTGCTCGCGGCCCATTGCGGATGTTCGCCCTCGCACACCAGAGATGGCGCGAGATCGGGACGGCGGGGCACTCTGCTCCGCGAATGTCCCCCGAGTCGGGCTGCGCCCGCCTCTCCTCCTCCATTTCGCTGCGCAGAGCGCCCCACCGCCCCGATCAGATGCCAGTGGGCTGTTCGAGGGTGGAGGGCCTTCCAAACCCGAGGCCGGGGCCGCCGGGTGCCCGCCGCAGCGAAATAAAGGGGGAGCCCAGGGCGCAGCCCAGGGCGGAGGACATTCGCGGAGGCGGGCACCCGGTGGCCTCGGCCGGCGCGGTCCAAAAATGCGCGCACGCGAACGTCCGCGATGGGCCGCTTACCGACCGTCAGCTTGATCGCCCTGAGTGCAGTGGTCTATCAGCCGCCGCTCAAGGCCTGCACGATGTGCAGTGTGTCGCTTGGCTTGAGGGGCTGCGCCAAGTCGAAGGTGGCGGCGCCGCCGACGAAGAAGCGCATGTTGGCGCGCATGCGGTTCTGCTCGTCGATCATGCGAAAGCGAATGCCGGCGTACTGGCTGTCCAGATCGTCGAGCACCGCGCCGACCGTGTCGCCAGTGGCTTCGACCCAGGCCTTCCCGGTGTAAGAGTGCAGCGCGCTCGGGATCAGCACCTTCATTTCAGCTCTGCCACCTCGACCGCGTAAATCTCGGGCAGATGGCGCGCGATGCAGGCCCAGCGCGCGCCCTCGTTGCGGCTGGACCAGAGTTCACCGCTGCTGGTGCCGAAGTACAGGCCAAGCGGATCGTGCGCGTCCGTGCTCATGGCCTGGCGCTTCACCGTCCACCAGGCCTGGCCCGGCGGCAGGCCGGTGTCCTGGCGTTGCCAGGTCTTGCCGGCATTTCGCGTCACGTAGGCGGCCGGCTGGCCCTGCGGGCTGGTGCGCGGCCACACACTCGTGCCGTCCATCGGAAAGACCCAGGCCGTGTCGGCGTCGCGCGGGTGCACCACCATCGGAAAGCCGATGTCGCCGACGCGCTTGGGCATCTTCTTGCCGATGCGCACCCACTCGTCGGACGGCCGGTCGAGGCGGTAGATGCCGCAATGGTTTTGCTGGTACAGGCGATCGGGCTGGCTCGGGCACAGGCGCACGCAATGC
>JANNGJ010000231.1:0-1738 GCA_031403815.1 Burkholderiales bacterium
GCGGCGCACTCGGCTGGGTCGGCCTCATCACCATGGGCTCGCTCTACTACCTGATTCCGCGCATGTTCGGCCGCACCACGATGTACAGCGTGCGCGCCATCGAGACGCACTTCTGGGTGGCCACCATCGGCATCGTGCTCTACATCGCCGCGATGTGGATCGCCGGCGTCATGCAGGGCCTGATGTGGCGCGCCGTCAACCCCGACGGCACGCTGGTCTACACCTTCGTCGAAAGTGTGAAGGCCACCTTCCCGTATTACGTGGTGCGGTTGCTGGGTGGTGTGCTCTACCTCGGCGGCATGTTGATCATGGCCTGGAACGTGGTGATGACGGTGAAGAGCGGCAAGCCCTCAGACGCGCGCATTCCCATGCCTGTGCAGTCACCCTTGCCGATGCCCACGCTCACCCCCACGCTCACCCCCACGCCCGCTCTGGCCTGAAGCGGGCCACAACAAGGAAAACACCACCATGGCAGAGCACAACGCCGCCACCGGCCACCAGCGCATCGAGACCAGCAACTTCCTGATGATCGTGCTGATCCTGGTGGCCTTGGCCGTCGGCGGCCTGGTCGAAATCGTACCGCTGTTTTTTCAGCGCTCGCTGACCCAACCGGTGGAAGGGCTGAAGCCCTACACGGCCTTGCAGCTGGCCGGGCGTGACGTCTACCTGCGCGAGGGTTGCTACAACTGCCACTCGCAGATGGTGCGCCCCTTCCGTGCCGAGGCGCTGCGTTACGGCGCGCACTCCACCGCCGGTGAGTTTGTCTACGACCACCCCTTCCAGTGGGGCAGCAAGCGCACCGGACCGGACCTGCACCGCGTCGGCGGCAAGTACAACGACGAGTGGCACCGTGTGCACCTGATCAACCCGCGTGACGTGGTGCCCGAGTCCAACATGCCGGCCTATCCCTGGCTGCTCAGCGACAAGGTCGACGGCGCCGGCATGGCGACGCGCATGAAGGCCTTGCGCATGGTGGGGGTGCCCTACACCGACGCCGAGATCGCCGCCGCGGCACAGGATGCGGGCGGCCGGACCGAGATGGAAGCGCTGATCGCGTACCTGCAGGTGCTGGGCACCGCGAAGAAATAGGGGGATCGAGCATGGATGTCAATGACGTTCGCATCGTGGTCACGGTGTCCGGCCTGGTGCTGTTCCTGGCGCTGGTGGCGTATACCTGGAGCCGCCGCCGCAAGGCCGAATACGAAGAGGCGGCCAAGCTGCCCTTCCTGGAAGACACCGTCTCCGGCGCCAGCGCCGCGAAGCAGGGACGCAAAGAAGGAGACGTGGCGTGAGCGATTTCATCCACAGTGGTTGGGCCTGGTTCGTGGCGCTGGCCACGGTGTTGTCGCTGCTGGCCTGCCTTTGGCTGCTGGTGATTGCCAGTCGGCGCCAGGTCATGGCCAGCGACAACACCACGGGCCACGTCTGGGACGAAGACCTGCGCGAACTCAACAACCCCTTGCCACGCTGGTGGATGTGGTTGTTCGTGATCACGGTCGTCTTTGCGGCCGTCTACCTGGCTTTCTACCCGGGTTTGGGCAGCTACGGCGGCACGCTCAAGTGGAGCAGCGTGGGTCAGTACGAGGCCGAGCGGGAAAAGGCGCGGGTTGCCATGGCGCCGGTGTATGCCAAATACGCCGGCATGACGGCCGAGGAACTGGCGCGAGACGCGCAGGCCATGGGCATCGGGCAGCGTCTGTTCCTGAACAACTGCGCCCAGTGCCACGGCTCCGATGCC
>JANNGJ010000232.1:0-5221 GCA_031403815.1 Burkholderiales bacterium
CCTGGCTCACCAACCGCGCCTTCGCGCCGCGCAAGGGGACCTGATGAACACCAATCGCCTGGCCCCCTGGGCCGCCTACTGCATCGTCGGCGTCGGCGCGCTGATCATGCTGGCGCCGTTCTACTTCATGTTCGTGTTCGCCACGCACTCGCGCACCGAGATCTTCAGCCTGCCGCCGCCGATGTTCTTCGGTGACGACTTCCTTGCCAACTTGAAGATCCTGACCGAGAAGTTGCCGTTCTGGCGCTACCTGGGTTGGTGCCTGTATGTCGCGCTGGCCTCGACCGCGCTGACGCTGCTGTTCTGCTCGATGGGCGGCTATGCCTTCGCGTTGTTCGACTTCAAATACAAGAACGCCTTGTTCGGCCTGGTGCTGGGCACCATGCTGCTGCCCTCCTTCATGAACATGATCCCGACCTTCATGATCATGGACGCGCTGGGCTGGATCGATCAGCCCAAGGCGCTCTACATCCCGGGGGCGGCGAGCGCGTTCGGCATTTTCCTGATGCGCCAGTTCGTCGCCTCGTCGATCCCGAAAGACCTGGTCGAGGCCGCACGCATGGACGGCTGCAGTGAGCTCGGCATCTACGCCCGCATCGTGCTGCCGCTGCTCAAGCCTGCGCTGGGCACACTCGGCTTGATCACCTTCATCGCTTCGTGGAACAACTTCATCGGGCCGCTGATCGTGATGCGCAGCCCCGACATGTACACCCTGCCGCTGGCCCTGCGCAGCCTGCAGAGCCCCGTCAACACAGAGTGGGGCGCGCTGATGACCGGATCGGCCATCGCGACGCTGCCGTTGGTGGTGCTCTTCGTGCTGTCGTCGCGGCAGCTGATCTCCGGCCTGACGGCCGGTGCAGTCAAGTGAGACACGGCAGCCTGAAAACCACGCCCGACCGCCCAAGCGCGCGGATCCGCGGTCACGCACATTCCCGGGATCAACAACTCCAATGACAACGCGCATCCCCGCAAACTCGACCAACCACTTCCCGCGAAACTTCGTGTGGGGCGTGGCCACGAGCTCGTTCCAGATCGAAGGCGCAGCGGCTGAGGACGGCAAGGGCGCCTCCATCTGGGATCAGTTCTGCCGCATTCCCGGGGTCATCGCCGACGACAGCAACGGTGACAGCGCCTGCGAGCACTACCAACGTTGGGCCGAGGATCTCGATCTCGTTGCCAAGCTCGGCGTCGGCGCCTACCGCTTTTCCGTCTCGTGGCCGCGCGTGCGGCCGGGCGGCGCCGGGGCCTGGAATGAAAAGGGCTTGGACTTCTACGACTGCATCATCGACGGCCTGCTCGAGCGCGGCATCAAACCCTACCTGACTCTCAATCATTGGGATCTGCCCGCCGAGTTGCAGGCATCCGGCGGCTGGGCCCAGCGCGACACGGTGCACCGCTTCGTCGAGTACGCGCAAGGCATGGCCAAGCGGGTGGGTGACAGGGTGGTGGCAATCACGACCCACAACGAGCCCTGGGTCATGGCCATGCTGGGCCACGAGACCGGCACCTTCGCGCCGGGCATCAAGGACCGCGCCGTGGCGATGCAGGTGTCCCATCATCTGCTGCTCAGTCATGGCCTGGCCCTGCAGGCATTGCGGGCACAGGGCTGCGCGGCCAAGCTCGGCATTGTGCTCAACCTGGCACCGATCCAACCGGCCACAGACTCGGCACCGGACCAGGACAAGGCACATCTTGAAGACGGCAGACTGCTGCGCTGGTACATGGATCCGCTGTTCAAGGCCAGCTACCCGCCAGACGTACTCGAGTTCCTCGGCGCTGACGCGCCGCGCGTTGAGGCCGGTGACATGCAGACCATTGCCACGCCGATGGATTTTCTCGGCATCAACTACTACTCGCGCACGGTGGTCAGTGCCGCTGCGCAATGGGATGTGCACGACAGCGGATACGGCATCACCGACATGGGCTGGGAGATCTACCCCCGAGGCCTCACCGACGTGCTGCTGCGCCTGCAGCGCGACTACGACGTGCCGCCGATGTACGTGACGGAGAACGGCGGCGCCTTCAAGGACTGGGTCGTCGATGGGCGCATCAACGACGTCGAGCGCACCGACTACATCGCCCGCCACATCGACGCCGTGGGCGAGGCCATCCGCCAGGGGGTACGTATGGAAGGCTACATGGTCTGGAGCCTGCTCGACAACTTCGAGTGGGCCTCGGGCTACGAGAAGCGCTTCGGCATCGTGCACGTCGACTACCAGACCCAGCGCCGGACGCCCAAGGCCAGCGCGCTTTGGTACACGGATTTCCTGCGGCGTCAGAGGGCCTTGCACGCGCAGCGCGTGGCGGCCCCAACCGGAGCTTAGGATGGGACAAGTTTCACTGCGGGGCATCCGCAAGAGCTACGGCAGCGTCGATGTCATCAAGGGCATCGACCTCGATGTGGCCGATGGCGAGTTCATCGTCTTCGTCGGCCCCTCGGGCTGCGGCAAGTCGACCGTGCTGCGCATGATCGCCGGGCTGGAGAGCGTCACCGGCGGCGACGTGCTGATCGACGGCGTGCGCGCCAACGACCTGCGCCCGGCTGACCGCGGCGCGGCCATGGTGTTCCAGAGCTACGCGCTGTACCCGCACATGACGGTGGCCGAGAACATGGGCTTCGCGCTCAAGATGGCCGGCGTGGCCAAGGCCGCGCGCGAGGCCCAGGTCGGCCGCGCCGCCGAGATCCTGCGCATCACGGAGTTGCTCGGCCGCTTCCCCAAGGAGCTGTCGGGCGGGCAGCGCCAGCGTGTGGCGATCGGCCGCGCCATCGTGCGCAAGCCCAAGGTCTTCCTGTTCGACGAGCCGCTGTCCAACCTCGACGCGGCGTTGCGCGTGAACATGCGCATCGAGCTGTCGCGGCTTCACAAGGAGTTGGCCACGACGATGATCTACGTCACCCACGATCAGGTCGAGGCGATGACCCTGGGCGACCGCATCGCCGTGTTCAACAAGGGCATCGTCGAGCAACTCGGCCCGCCGATGGCGCTCTACAACAAGCCAGCCAACGAGTTCGTGGCCGGTTTCATCGGTGCGCCTCGCATCAACCTCATCCCGCGCCCGCCCGCCAGCGGCGCCACCGCCCCGCATTCGGCGCTGTGGCAGATGCTGGCAGCCCAAGCGCCGGCCAGCGTGCAGCACGCGGGCCTTCGCCCCGAGCACCTGCATCTGGCACCCGCCGGCCAGGGCATCGCCGCCAGTGTGGCCCTGGCCGAACACCTGGGCGACTCGTCGATCGTTCACTTGAAAGTCGACGGCATCGACGAGCTGCTGACCGCCAAGGTCGGCGCGGACAGCATCCCGGTCGATGCCGGCCAGATCGTTGGCCTGGCACCCGACGCCGCCTGGGCGCTGACCTTCGCCGCTGATGGTCGGTTGGTGTCCTAGGACTCTTGAGCTCGATCATGGCCAAGAGCAAACGCGAGGGCGGCTGGAAACTCGTCTGGAACGATGAGTTCGAAGGCGACCGCATCGACCCATCGAAATGGGCCTTCGACATCGGCAACGGTTTCTTCGACTACAAGCACCATGTCTGGATTCCGGGCTGGGGCAACGAAGAACTGCAGTACTACACCGAGTCACCCGAGAACGTCGTCGTCAAGGACAGCCTGCTGACGATCCGGGCGGTGAAGGAGTCGCTACACGGTTGCGGCTACACCTCGGCGCGCCTGAAGACGCGCCAGCGCGACGGCACGCCGCTGTTCACCAAGCTCTACGGCAAGTTCGAGTTCCGCGCCAAGGTGCCGTGGGGCAAGGGCCTGTGGCCGGCGCTGTGGCTGCTGCCGCAGGACGACCGCTACGGCGGCTGGGCGGCATCGGGCGAAATCGATGTGATGGAGATCGTCGGCGAGAAGCCGCATGAGGTGCTCAACAGCATCCACTTCGGCTCGACCTACCCGAAGCGCTCGCTGATCACGCATGTGCACAAGCTGCCCGGCGGCAGCACGGTGGCCGATTGGCATGTCTACACGGTGGAGTGGGAGCCGGGCGAGATCCGCTTCTATGTCGATGGTGTGCACACCTCGACCCGCGATCACTGGTGGAGCTGCAGCAAGAACAAGGACGGCGTCGGTCTCGAAGCCAAGCGCGCCGCCGACATCAACCCGTGGCCGGCCCCCTTCGACCAACCCTTCTACCTGGTGATGAATGTGGCTGTGGGCGGCAACTTCCCCGGCGCTCCCAATCCAGCGACGCATTTCCCGGCCGAACTCGTCATCGACTACGTGCGCGTGTACGACAAGGTCGGTGGCTACGGCCCCGCCAAGCCCCGCGCCTCGGGCAAGATGCCCTGGCACAAGAAACCCTGAGCGAAAGATCCTATGTCCAAGCCGCCTCATTCCACCTCCGATGCCGATCAAGGCCACTGGCCCATCGGCGCGGCTCGCTCTGGCGCCGACCCGTCCGTGGTGCACGGCGGCCGTTGGCAGCGTTCGTCGCCCATCGTCTGGACCGACGCGGAGCGCAGCCAGCTCGAAGCTGAGTTTCGCGCCACGCTGTCGCGCGGCGTGCATGGCCTGTGCTTCAGCCCCTACCTCGAAGGTCAGGCCCCGGGCACGGCCGTGCCCGAGGCACAGATCCGCGAGCGACTGAAGGTCATCCAGCCCTACACGGGCTGGGTGCGCACCTTCTCGTGCACCGATGGCCACGAGCAGACACCGCGCATCGCGCATGAGCTCGGCATGAAAACGCTCGTCGGCGCCTGGCTCGGCACCGACCGCGAGATCAACACGCGCGAGTTGCAGGGCGTGATCGAGGTCGCGCGTGCCGGGCATGCCGACATCGTGGCCGTGGGCAACGAAGTGCTGTTGCGCGAAGACATGAGCGAAGACGAGCTGCTCGGGTGCATCGAACGCGTCAAGCGCGAGCTGCCCGGCGTGCCGGTGGGCTATGTCGATGCCTATTACCTGTTCGAGAAACACCCGCGCATCACTGCCGCCTGCGATGTCGTGCTCACGAATTGCTACCCCTTCTGGGAAGGTTGCCCGCGCGAGCAGGCCGTGGCCTACATGCAAGATATGGTGGCTCGCACGCGCGCCGCGGCGCCGGGCAAGCGCATCGTCATCAGCGAGACCGGCTGGCCCGACCAGGGCAGCGCGTTTCATGGCTCCGTGCCTTCGCGCGAAGGCGCCATGCGCTACTTCGTCGACACCCAGGAGTGGGCGCGGCAGGACGGCATCGAGATCTTCTATTTCGCCGCCTTCGACGAAGCCTGGAAGGTCGGCGC
>JANNGJ010000233.1:0-1753 GCA_031403815.1 Burkholderiales bacterium
GCCGCCGCGCGCTCGGGGTCGATGTCATCGACTTCGACTGTGATCAGCCCGTCTTTCTTGCCCATCGAGATGCGTGCGTTCTCGGCCAGCTCCTGGCGGGCTTGGAAGCGGTATTCCTCGTCATAGACCTGCATCAGCTTGAACTCGTCGATTAGCCGGTCGGCCACGGTTGCGCTTTGCAGCAGGGCGACGTACTGATCGGCGGGGCTCTTGATGCCCGCCGCCGCACCGGCCAGTCCCGACAACGCGCCCAGCGACGCAATCGCCGAGGCGGCCGCGCTCTGCTGCTGCTGTGGCGGCAAGAACACGGTGCGCGAAGTGAAGGTCGGCTTGATCAGGTAGGTGACGCCCAGCGCCAGCAGGCCGGCGAGCAAGGGCCCGATGACCAACAGCTTCCAGTGCTGCAGCAGCGGCAGCGCCAGATCCAGCAGGTCCAGACCGTCTTCGTCATCGTCGAGTGCCTCAACGGCCGTACTGCGCTCCTGCATCACTTGCTGACGGTGACGATGGCGGCCAGCCCGACGCCGAACTGATACAGGATCTGTGTCCAATCCTTGGCGTTCTGCACGAAGGTGGTCTTGTTCAGCTCTTCCGGAACGAAGACGGTGTCGCCGGCCTCGGCCCTCAGGCCTTCCAGGCCGGTGCCGCGGTTGAACCAGCCGCCGCTTTGGCGCCCACTGACCACGCTGCCATTGGCGCGGATGACGAAGGCACTTGCTGCGTCGGCGCCCCGTGTTGGCCCGCCTGCGAGATTGAGGTACTCGTCAACTGCGCGGCCTTCGCCATACAGGTAGCTGCCGGCGTTGAAGACACTGCCGAACACGCCCACGGAGCTGGGCCGTGGCGGCACCAGCAGGCGATCACCGTCCTCGAGTTCGAGCGCCGGCAACTCGCGTGCGCTCGGCGGCACCTGCAACACGATGCGTCCGCTCGGCCGTTGGGCGCGCAGGGAGGTCAGCAGCCGCGCGTTCGCGCTCTCGCGGCCGGCGGCGGCGGTGGCTTCCTCGGCATTGCTGGTGCGCTGGGTCGAGACGTTGCGCGCGAGGTCGGTTTCGAGATCGCGCAGGGCGCGGTCGTAGTTCAGCTGCTGCGTGGCGCGAACGCTCTCGCGGCTGAACTCGGTGCCGAAGACATAGGCCTTCTCGGTCAAGCCGCCGGCAGCGGCCAGGGCGTCGGCAATCGAGCTCTGCGGCGGCAGCACGTACTCCCCCGGCCGCGCCACCTCGCCTTCGATGCGCACGCGTTTGTTCTGGCGTTGCACCGGCAGGGCGCTGTCGATCGCACTGAAGGCGCGCAGCACGTCGCCGTTCATCAAGGCGCTGTTGCCGGCTGCGGGCAGGGCCAACTGGACAATGCGCACGGTGGCGCGGTCGTCCAGGCGCTCGACCGCCAGGCGCGAGCGGTCGGCCACTGCCGAGAAGCCGCCCGCCATGCGCAAGACGTCGGTGACGGTCTCGCCGGGTTTGAGCTCGAAGATAGCCGCGCGATTCACACTGCCAATCAGCGCCACCTGGGTGCCGACCGGGCCCACATGGATCACATCGTCGCCCTGCAGCATGCGGTCGGCGCTGCGGTCACCGCTGAGCAAAAAGTCATACAGATCGAAGCCGGTAACGCGCTGGTTGCCACGCTTGACTTCGATGTTGCGAAAGCTGCCGGCCGCGGACGGGCCGCCCGCTTTGAGCAAGGCCTGCACGACAGTGGCCAGGCTGCTCACGTTGTAGCTGCCGGGCTTGGCGACGAAGCCCGTGAC
>JANNGJ010000234.1:0-3670 GCA_031403815.1 Burkholderiales bacterium
ACGCACATGGATGTCGATCCCTACAGCTTCGTCTCGGCCCTCACCGGCGTGCTGGCGCAGCGCCTGGTGCGTCTGAACTGCGTGCACTGCAGCGTGCCCGTCAGCGTCGAAGCCAGCGCGTTGAAGGAAGCCTTGATCGACCCCGCGCGCACCGAAGGCCGCGTCTTGCGCGCCGGCCACGGCTGCGGCAAATGCCGCGGCACCGGCTTCAAGGGCCGCCGCGCGGTCGGTGAACTGCTGCTGCTCGACGACACCCTGCGCGAACTGATCGTGGCGCGCGCCCCCGCGCGCCAGATCAAGGACGCCGCGCGGCGCAACGGCACCCGCTTGCTGCGCGACGCTGCAGTCGATCTGTTCCTCGAAGGCCAAACCACACTGGAGGAGATCAACCGTGTCACGCTGGCTGCCTGAAACCATTGAGTTGCACCTGGGCGATGGTCCGTCCAACGCCATGCCCAGCGTGGCGGACATGCTGGCCGATTGCGAGCGCCAGCTGGTGGCCCACGCGCCGCGCAAATCGGCGCGCCTGCGCTGCGTCATCGGCGGCGAGGCGGTGCGCTGTGCCGTCGTGCCCTGGATCGACGAGCTGTCGTCGCCGGCGCAGCGCCAGCGCCTGGCCGAGCAAACCTACTTTGAAACCTATGGCGAAGTGGCGCGTAGCTGGACGGTCTGCCAGCACGCCGCCGGCTACAGCGCCGCCAGCCTGGCCTGCGCCATCGAGACGCCCTTGTTGTCAGGCCTGGAGGCCGCCGCGCGCGCGCGTGGTCTGGTTCTCGTGAGCGTGCAGCCGGCCCTGATGCACGCCTACAACCATGTGCGCCACAGCCTGGCACGCGGCCAGTTCTGGTTCGTGTTGGTCGAGCGCCGCTCGGTCACCTTGTTGCTGATGTCGGCCACCGAGCCGGTGCAGGTCAAACGCCTGCCGGTGCCGACGACGGGCCTGGTCGGTCTGCTCAACCGCGAGTGGTTCGCACTCGGCCTTGAAGGGCCACGCTGCCCCGTCTTCGTTGGCCGCAGTGCGGGTGCAACGCAGGCCATGGTCGCGGGCGATCGGCCACCCGCCTTCACGGCACCGTGGACGATCACCGTGCTGCCCTTGGCCTTGCCGACTGTCCCGCGCGCGCCTGAGCAGGTTGCCGCATGACGGTGGCGCCGCTGCAGTTGGACTTTCGGCGCGCCGTGCCAAGCCGCTGGCGCTGGCTCGGCTGGGGTTTGCTGCTGGCCGCCGTGGCGGCCGTCGTTGCTGTAGCCGATCGCCACACCGTCATTGAGCAGCGCCACGCCGCCGTGCAGGCCCGCCACCAAGCGCTCAGCCTGGCCGTGCGCGCCGCCGAACCGCGGCGCGGGGCAGGGCCGGCTGCAGCCGATGCCCAGGTGGTGGCCGACCTGCGCCGCGCCAACCTCATCATCGATCAGCTGACGATTCCCTGGGAAACCCTGTTCAGCGCCGTCGAGGCTGCTGACATGCGCGGCCTGGGCTTGCTGTCCCTGGCTCCGACCGCGCGCGACCGCAGCCTGCGCGTCAGCGGCGAGGCGCGCAACCTGGCCGATCTGCTCGCCTATGTCGACCGCGTGGCCGCCCAACCGGCTCTGAGCCAGGTGCATCTGCTGGGCCACAACAGCGTGCAGCGCGAGGGCGCTGCCGTCGTCTCCTTCACCCTGGCCGCCACCTGGGCGGCAGCGCCATGAAACGCCTGCGCTGGCAAGCGCAGCACCTGCTGCGCGCTATCGGCTTGCCGGGCTGGGTGGCACTGGCCGTGCTGGCGCTGTGCGCCGCGGGCTGGTTTGGCGTGAGCGTGCCGCTGCAGGCCGAGGCTGTGCGCCTGGCCGCCGAGAGCCAGCAGCTCCAGCAGCGCAGTGTCGAGCGCCGCAACGCCGTGCTCACCGACACCACGCCCGCGCAGCAACTCACGCAATTCCAGGCCCGCTTCTCTGACGCCAAGGGCATCACCCCGGCACTGGCCAAGCTGCACGCCGCCGCGCGGCGCCAGGGCGTGCAGATCGAGCAGGCCGAGTTCCGCTTCGCCAACGAGGCCAGCGAGCCGCTGCTGCGCTACCTCATCGTGCTGCCGGTGAAGAGCGATTACCGCGCCCTGCGTGGCTTCGTGCGCGAGGCCATGCGCGAGCTGCCCGGCCTGGCGCTGGAAGAAGTGAACTTGCGGCGCAGCGAAACCAAGGCCGCAGCGCTCGACGGCCAGCTGCGCTTCGTGCTGTTCGTCAAGCGAGGCTCGTGAGCCGATGGCCGCCATGTCGCCCACTCGCAAGCGTATCGCGATCCTGATCGTCGTGGTCGGCAGCGTGCTAATCGGCGAGCGCGTGTTGTCCCTGGCCGCGGCCGGCGATGACATCGTCGCGCCGGTGACTCGGCCAGGCGCGCGCGCGGCCGACGGTGGTGCGCGCACGGCGGCGGCTGCCACCGACAAGACCGACTTGCGCCTGCGCACCGACCGCCTCGACGCGCGCCAGCAGGCCCTGGCGGCGAAGGATGCCAGCGCCCGCGCGCCGCAGCCCCAGGCCAACCCGTTCGACAGCGTGTCCTGGCGCCCGGCTGCGCCACCGGCCGCGCCGCCACCGCCGCCGCCCAAACCGAAAGCGCCGCCGTTTCCCTACACCTACGTCGGCGGTCTGCTCGACAACAACGTGCGCACTGCCTTCTTCGAGAAAAGCGAGCGCGTCGTGGCCCTCAAGGCGGGTGACACCGTCGACGGCGTCTTCCGCGTCGACCAGATGACCGACAAGCAAATGCAACTCACCTACCTGCCCCTGGAACAACCCATCACCGTGCCACTCGGAGGCGCGCGATGACGCGGCGCCCTACGCTTTTGGCCGTGGCGGTGCTTGCCGCCGCGTTGCTCATGGCCTGCGCGCCCGGGCGTGAGTTCGTGCGCAACGGCCAGCAGATGATCGAGCAGGGCCGGCTCGAAGAGGGCCTGTCGCAGATCGACAAGGGCCTGGCCCTGGAGCCCGGCAACACCGAGTACCGCATGCTGGCGATCCGCCAGCGCGAAACCCAACTCGGCAGCCTGCTGGCGCGCGCCGATGGCCTGCGCAGCGACGGCAAGCTTGACGACGCCGCGACCGCCTACCGCCGCGTCATCGGCCTGGACGGCGCCAACCCGCGCGCCCGCAGCGGCCTGGAGCAGGTGGAACTCGCTCGCCGCGACCAAGCGCGCAAGGCGCAACGCCCGGCCACCGCACCGCAGGCCGCGCTGGAAGACGCCACGCCGGCCGTGCTCAAGCCCAGCCTGCGCAAACCCGTCACGCTGGACTTTCGCGACGCGAACCTGAAGTCGGTGTTCGATGCACTGTCACGCACCACCGGCATCAACTTCGTCTTCGACCGCGAGGTGCGGCCCGACATCAAGGTCACGCTGTCGATTGCCAACACCAGCATCGAAGACGTGATCGGCATCCTGGCCGTGACGAATCAGCTCGAGCGCAAGACGCTCAACGACAACACCGTGCTGATCTACCCCAACACGCTGGCCAAGCAGAAGGATTACCTCGAACTCGCGGTGAAGACCTTCTACCTTGCTAACGCCGAGGCCAAGACCGTTTTCGCGATGCTCAAGACCGTCCTCAAGACCAAGGACCTGTACGCGGACGAGCGGCTTAACAGCCTGACCATGCGCGACACGGCCGACGCCATCCGCCTGGCCGGCAAGCTCAT
>JANNGJ010000235.1:0-4174 GCA_031403815.1 Burkholderiales bacterium
CTTCTTGGCGACATCGGCGCCGCGCCGGTTGGTGGCGGCGGAGTCGGCCCACGCGCCGACGCGGGTGAAGATGTGCGACGGCATGTGCAGCGCGTGAGGTGCGTCGGGCGCAAGCGTCGCGTACTTGCGTGCCGCGGGCAGACCCTTGGCCGCGATCGGCGCGGCGTCATTGCTGTGGATCAGGTAGTGCGCGACACCCGGATGGTCGGGGTATTTGACGAACTGCTTCTCGAGCAGCGCCGCGGCCTTCTGGTACGCGGCGTAGGTCTGGTCGGCCTGCGACTGCGTGCACGCGATGTAGAGCGCGGAGAAGATCTGCGCCTCGTCGTCCTCGGGATACTTCGCGGCCAGCGCCTCGAAGGCCTGCGAGCGCGAGGCCTGGCGCGCGCGCTCGGGGCGGTTGGCGAAGTCGGCGTAATAGCTCGCCACCGCTTCGATGTAGTCACGCTCGCGCTGCGTCTTCGCGCTGACCTTGCGGCCCTGCTCGATCGCCGCCAGCGCCGTTTCCGCCGCCTTGGGCGAGGCGCCCTGACCGACCAGCGGATTGTTCATCAGCAGCGCGGCGATGCCGAAGGTGGCCACGCCGCAGGCCGGGTCGTCTTCGAGCACATGGCGGAAGGCCTTCTCGCCGGCGTCGAACCAGAAGGAATGCAGCATCGCCACCGCGCGCTGCAATTCGCCTTGCACCTTGGCATCGCAGGAGTTGGCGAAGGTCACCTTGCCGAGCTGGCCTTTGCTTTCTTCTGCGTCATGCGCCCTCGGCGCGCTGACCATCGCGCAGCACAAAGCGGCTGCGCTCGCCAACAGATGGATTCGCATGGATGTCCCCTGGTGCTGCGCCCGCACGGCGCCCGGGTGAAACCTGCGGGACGGCAAGCGCGCCGATTCTGCGCCTGCCTGGTACTGCACGCAACGGGGGATTCGTCACCCCCAAGATCGCAAACTTGCAGAGCGTGGCGCCCGATTTGCGACGAAAGCGCGGCCAAGAATACCCAGAACCAGTTCAAGGACATCCTGGCCGCACGGCCGTCGCTGTCGCTGTCGCCCTTCAGCCTGGTGAAGGCAGTGTTCACCCACCATCTGCGCGTCGAGCGCGCGCGCGTGGCCTGGCCCTGGTGCTCGAGCCCAACAAGCCGGCAGCAGTGCCGAGCCAGGCCGGCCTGGCGCCGCAAAAGGACGCGGCGGCCTTGCAGATGCACGCTGATCTGAACGCTGCTCTGAAGGCAGCACCGGGACCGCGCAAGGTGTGCAAGCATCTGGCGATGGTCGAGCACAAGCTGTGGCACAGCGGCTCGCTGTTCCTGCACGACCTGCCCTTGGGCGCTTTGCATCGCGTGATCGAGCAGCTCGACGGCGTGATCGGCACTTTGCCGGCGCGCGGGCTGGCGCTGTTGAGCGAGGAGCGCGAGGAGCGAGAGCGCGCAATGCGCGCGCCGCCAACATCCTTCTTCGTCGACCACAAGCGCGAACTGATCGAGGCGACGCCGACGAACTTCGTGCACGCAATCGACGAATCGGCCACCGACGTCCCCGCGCATTGGGGCAGTTGAGGCGCGCTGGCCGCGCCCCGTTGCGCTCAGTGCAGCGGCACCCCTGTCTTGCTCTGCAGCTCTTCGCGCGTCACGCCCGGCGCCAGCTCCACCACGCGCAGGCCCTGCGGCGTGATGTCCATGACAGCCAGGTCGGTGATGATGCGGTCCACCACGGCAACACCGGTCAACGGCAGGGTGCAGGTGGGCAGGATCTTCAGGTCGATGCTGCCGTCCTTCTTCTTCGCCACATGCTCCATCAGCACCACCACGTGCTTGACGCCGGCCACCAGGTCCATCGCGCCACCCATGCCCTTGACCATCTTGCCGGGGATCATCCAGTTGGCCAGGTCGCCCTTTTCGCTGACCTGCATGGCGCCCAGGATCGACAGGTTGATCTTGCCGCCACGGATCATGGCGAAGCTGTCGTGGCTGCCGAAGATGGATGAGCCAGGGATAGTGGTCACTGTCTGCTTGCCGGCGTTGATCAGGTCGGCATCGACCTGATCCTCCGTGGGGAAAGCGCCGATGCCGAGCATGCCGTTCTCGCTTTGCAGCCAGACTTCAATGGTCGGATCGACAAAGTTGGCCACCAGGGTCGGCAGGCCAATGCCGAGGTTGACGTAGAAGCCGTCTTGCAATTCCTTGGCCGCGCGCGCAGCCATCTGATCATGTGTCCAGCTCATCGTCAGACCCCCGCTTTCTCAGTGATGGTTCTCTTCTCGATGCGTTTCTCGGGCGTCGCATTCAGCACAATGCGGTGCACATAGATACCGGCCAAGTGAACGCTGTCGGGCTCGAAGCTGCCGGTCTCGACGATCTCCTCGACTTCCACCACCGTCACCTTGCCGGCCATGGCGGCGGCCGGGTTGAAGTTGCGCGCCGTCAGGCGGAACTGCAGGTTGCCGCTCTTGTCGGCGCGCCAGGCCTTGACCAAGGACACATCGGGCAGCAGCGAACGCTCCATCACGTAGGTCTGGCCGTCGAACTCGCGCAGCTCCTTGCCGTCGGCCACCACGGTACCGACGCCCGTGGCCGTGAAGAAGGCCGGGATGCCCGCGCCGCCCGCGCGCAGCTTCTCGGCCAGGGTGCCCTGCGGCGTGAACTCCAACTCGAGCTCGCCCGCCAGGTACTGGCGCTCGAACTCCTTGTTCTCACCGACGTAGCTCGAAATCATGCGTTTGATCTGGCGCGTCTCGAGCAGCTTGCCCAGGCCGAAGCCGTCGACGCCGGCGTTGTTGGAGATGACGGTCAGGTTCTTCACAGCGCTGTCGCGCAGCGCGTCGATCAGGGCCTCCGGAATGCCGCACAGGCCGAAGCCGCCAACCGCCATCAACTGCCCGTCCTTGACGAGGCCATCGAGCGCAGCGCGGGCGCTCGGGTAGATCTTGTTCATCCGTGGGCTCTCCTGCAAAAACAAGAGCGTACTACGCAACCCATGACGGGGTCGCTGCGTAGAATTTGGTCAATATGAGACTCGACGACCAAAACAATCTCGACACGGCGCCGATCAGCCAGCTGTCGACCAACCAGCGACGCGGTACCTGAAGATGCCCTTCCCGTCTGCCGCGGATGAGGCCGGCTGGGACGCGCTCTGCAAAGACGACGCCGCCCTCGCTGCGGGCGTGGCTGCCCTGAGCGCGCGCCACGGTCTCAGTGGCAGGCCGGTGCAGCGTTTCGACAGTGGCTCCCTGCCGGTGTATGCGATCGGCGACAACCACGTGCTGAAACTGTTCCCGCCCACCGAGCTCGAGCATGCCAGCATCGAGTCGCGTTGCCTGGCCGCCCTGCATGCGGCGTTGCCGATCCCGACACCGCGCCTCGTCGCCGCCGACCACCTCGATGGCTGGCACGGCGTGTTGATGACACGCCTGGCCGGCCGCAGCATGGTGGAGGCGTGGCCGGCCTTGTCCAGTGCCGAACGCGACCGCCTGGCCGACACCCTGGGCCAAGCCGTCGCCGCCTTGCACGCCATCGACATCGGGCCGCTGGCCGGCTTCACGCCGGTCTGGGAAGCCTTTTTGCCCGCGCAACGCGCCAGCGCCGCCGAGCGCCAGCGTACACGGGGCCTGGACACGCATTGGGTCGATCAGATCGAGACCTTTCTCTCGCGCTGGATGCCACCACCCGACCCGCGCCGAGTGCTGCTGCACACTGAGCTGATGCGCGAACACCTGATGATCGACGGCGCGGCCGGGCAGGCGCAGTGCAGCGGCTTGTTCGATTTTGAGCCGGCCATGATCGGTGCGCCCGAGTACGACTTCGCCTCCTTCGGCCTGTTCGTGGCCTGCGGCGACGGCCGCTTTCTGCGTCGCGCCCTGCTGGCCTACGGCTACCGCGCCGACCAGCTCGACGAAGGCCTGCAGTGCCGCCTGATGGCCTACGCTCTGTTGCACCGCTACAGCAAGCTGCGCTGGTACCTCGAGCGCCTGCCGGCGCCGCAAGCCGTCACACTCGAACACCTCGCGGCCCGCTGGTGGCCGCTGCACTGAAGCCAAGGCCACCCCATGATCACCGTCCACCACCTCGAAAACTCGCGTTCGCAGCGCGTGCTCTGGCTGCTCGAAGAGCTCGGCCTGCCCTACGAGGTCAAGCGCTATGCGCGCGACAAGAAGACCTCGCTGGCACCGCCCGAGCTGGCTGCG
>JANNGJ010000236.1:0-1933 GCA_031403815.1 Burkholderiales bacterium
GGCGCCCGAAGGCGCGCTGCCAGCGGCCAGCAGACATTGCTCGATCACCTCGCGCGGCACCGGCCGGGTGTCGAAGTCGCGCACGCTGCGGCGCCGCGCTAGCGCCGCACGAAAAGCGCGTGCGCGCTCAAGCATCTCGGCAGCGGTGTACTCGCGGTAAGCGGGCAGCGGTTCGAGTGGGCAGGCAGCGCGTGGTGGCTTCATGCCCGACGACGCATCAGCGCCCGCGCAGATGCGCCGGTGCCTCCAGCCGCTTGGCCAGGGTCGACAGCACCAGCGTCAACACCAGGTACACCGCCGAGATCAGCAGGTAGGGCTCCCAGTAGCGCGAGTAGGCGCCGGCCACGGTGCGCGCGGCCAGCGCCAGTTCGGCCAGGCCGATGGCCGAGACGAGGGACGAGTCCTTGATCAGGGTGACGCCTTCATTCACCAAGGCCGGCACCATGCGCCGGAAGGCCTGGGGCAAGACCACGAAGCGCATCGCCTGGGCGTGGCTCAGGCCCACGCTGTAGGCGGCTTGGGTCTGGCCGCGGTGGATGCTCTGGATGCCGGCGCGAAAGATCTCGCTGATGTAGGCACCGGCATTGAGCGTCAGTGCCAGGGCGCCGGAGAAGAAGGCGCCGTGTTCCTGACGGAAGGTGCGCGCGGCTTCGCCACTCAGCAGCAGGCCGCTGTCGGGGTGAATCAGTGCCGGCATCAGCGCAAAGTGCACCAGCAGGATTTGAACGAAGAGCGGCGTGCCGCGGAAGAAGGTGACGTAGGCGACGGTGATGCCGCGCGCGATCTTCAGGCTCCAGGCCAGCAACTTCGAGTGCGGCACCGGCGCATCGGCCGAGCTGCTGGTGAGGCCGAAGACGATGCCGAGCACCATCCCCAGGCCGATGGCCACCAGCGTCAACTGAACCGTCATCCACAGGCCGCTGACGAACAGCGGCCCGTAGCCGGCGAGGATCTCCCAGCGAAGATCCATCGCCGTTGCTCCTTACTTGGAGGCTGCGGCGGCGGGCGCTGCGGCGGCCGCCGGCGCGGCGCCGAAGTACTTGGCGTAGAGGGTGTTGTAGGTACCGTCAGCCTTGATCTCGGCCAGGCCCTTGTTCAGCTTGCCGACCAGCTCGGCATTGCCCTTCTTCACCGCGAAGCCGTACTGCTCGGGCACGAAGGCCTTGTCGCTGACGGTCTTGAACTTGGCGCCGGCGTTGTTGTTCACGTAGTTGATGACCACGCCGTTGTCGGCCACGACGGCATCCACGCCGCCGGCTTCCAGCTCCTTCAGCGCCAGCGGGGTGGACTCGAAGCGCTTGATCGAGGTGCTGGTCTTGCCCAGCAGCTTGGTCACGGCTTCGTCGCCGGTGGTGCCAGTCTGCACGCCGACCTTCAACTTCTTCAGCGCGTCGAAGCTGGCGATCTTGCTGTCGGCCTTGACGGCAATCAGCTGCACGGCGTCGAAGTAGGGGTCGGTGAAGTCCATTGTCTGCTTGCGCTCGTCAGTGATCGTCACCGACGAGGCGATCATGTCGCGGTCGCCCTGGGCCAGCGCATTGAAGATGCCTTCCCACGGGGTGTTGACAAACTTGACTTCGATGCCGGCCTTCTTGGCCGCGGCGTTCACCACGTCGATGGTCAGGCCAACGATTTCTCCCTTCTCGTTCTGGCTCTCGAAGGGTGCGTAGGCGGCGTCGGTGCCGACGACATAGACCTTGGCCGGTGCCGCGGCGGGTGCCGAGGCGGCCGCTGCGGGGGCGGGTGGGGCCTCTTTTTTGCCGCAGGCGGCGAGCAGCAGGCCGGCGGCCAACAGGCTGGTGGTTTGCAGGAATTGGCGGGTCGTGAAGCGCATGGGGGTGTCCTTGAACGGGCTGTGCGACAGCGCACAGTTTAAGCGCCACGGCGGGTTGCCCCGAGGGGTCCCGTCAGCCAGCGGCTCGCGCCGGTCGGG
>JANNGJ010000237.1:0-14806 GCA_031403815.1 Burkholderiales bacterium
GAGGTATGGGTCCATTTGAATTGGGCCCAATGTTGAATTCACATCTATTTGAAAATGTACAACTTAGGCTGATAAATAAAAGGGCAATTGCAGAAATGGTCTTATTCAGAATATCGGTCATGGGTCTGTCTTTGGTTTGGGATTGGAGAGTCTCGGTTATTAAGCGGCCGAGCTTGGGCGGCAGGCGGTCGACGCAGCTTTGCAAAGCCTCGAAGAACTGGCTCTGCTCCAACGCCTTCTCGGGTTGCTGCCAGGCCGCGGGCGGCTCCTGCCAGTGGCCGTCTTTCGCGAACAAGGCATCAAGGGCGTCATCCATGCTCTGCTCGTCGAGCGGCTCGATGTGCACCTCGCGCCCGCGCTTGCGCAGCATATCAATGACCTTGAACTTCAGGACGCCCGTGGCGTAGGTGCGCAGGGTGCTGCGGCCCTCGAAGTTATCGGGCTTCTCGAGAATGGCCAGCATCGTCTCGGACACCACATCTTCGGCCATGGCGTCGTTGCGCAACTGCATCTTGGCAAAGCGCATGAGTGGTTGGTGCAGAGCAGCCAATTCCGATTCCAGTGACATGGGTCTCTTGCGCAAGCGCGGTTGTGTCAGTCGACGATCCAGGGCTGTGATTACAGCTGATTTCCTGGTGAAAAAGCTGCAAAGCCAGCCCACAGCAAGCTACACATTCTCATCCGAACGACGCTGCAAGTTGCTCAAACGTAGCCGCACCGCCCGGACTTGAGACCAGATCGATTGACCCAACTCACTGACTCCAACCCAAGGAAACCATCATGAACCGCAAGACCTTCTACACCGTTGCCACCGCCCTCATCGCCATCGCCGGCGCCGCCTCAGCGGTTGCGGGTGACACGAACCGCCCCGTGAACGGCGAGAACGCCTTCGAGATCAGCGCGCCCTTCACCTCCACGTTGAGCCGCGCCCAAGTTCGTGCTGAAACCCTCGAAGCCATCCGTCTTGGCGCCATCAACTTCGGTGGTGACTACAGCCAGCACAGCGCACCGAGCCTCGAGCAGCTGGACAGCATTCGCATGGCCGGCCAAAAAGCCCATTCGCTGACGGTGGCCTCGCGCTGAAGCCTGGCTCGCGCTGCGCCAATCCTTGGCGCAGCGCTTGACGCCACGCCGGCACGTTCAGGCGGCGGCCTCGTGCCAGCGCAGGGTGCGGTGATCAAAGCCACCGGCAAGCGTCGGCTTGACGACCTCGAAGTAGGGTGACACGTCGAAGTCGCGTGGCACGAACAGGCTGTGGTGGCGCACATGCAGGATTTCGTCGACACAAGCCGGGCAGGCCGGGTCGTCGCGCGGGCGCTGTTCGATGATCGGCAGAATGGGAAAGCGCACCGCCTCGAAGGCCTGCGCAATCAGGGTCGAGCAGATGGCACGTGTTGGGTCGCCGCTGCCCAGCACCAGCAGGCGACGGCGCCAGCCCGGGGGTACGGGCAGCGTGGGTAGCAGGTAGCGCACCAAGTCGATCACGTTGCGCAGGTCGTAGCGATGGCCCAGGCGCGCGACGGCATGGGCGACGACCCGCGATACCTCCTCGGCCGTCAACCCGACCGGACGGCAAACGCGCGCGTGCAGGCCGCTGAACTGCGACAGGGGTACGGCACGCACGCCGTCGACCATGTCGGCCTCGACGAAACAAGGCACCGCGTCGCCGGCGCCCGACAGCGGCCCGGTGTAGAGCGCGGCGTGTGACCAGGTGGACTGCGTCAGGTACTTGATCGCGGTACTGACGCGGCTGTGGCCTTCCACCAGCAACACGTCGCCGGGGCGCAGGCAGGCTTGCAAGCGCTGCAGGTCGGCTGGCGCGGAGGTGCTGTGCACATGCCGAGGGCGAGCGAGAAACCGCGCCAGGCGTTGACCCAGCGAGGCGCGCGGGGCGCTCACGGGGACACCTGCTGCGGCTGCGGCGCCGCGAAACACTTCAGGCCGCCACTTGCGCTTGCTGACACTCGCATCGATGCCTCCTGTGCTGACCGGCAACGCGGCGGTTGCCAGCGTCATGCCCAGCAGTCGCGCTCGCGCCCGAGGCATTACAGCGGGCTGCTGACGTCAGGGCACTGGCCAGTGCAGCCAGTGCGCCAGGAAGTCGAAGAACAGGCAGTAAAGCAGGATCGGCAAGGGCAGACCGGCCAGCGTGCCAAGCAGGTAGTGGCGGAATTTGAGGCCCGACATTGCCAGCGCGTAGTTCAGCGCCGGCACGGTCTGAAACAGCAGGCGCAGCACCAAAACGCTTTGAACCGGGTGGGCGTCCAGGCGCGCAAACAGGCGCGCGCCGAGCGGGCCGCCGAAGCCGCGCAAGGCATCACCGCCAGCCCAGCGAATGACCCAAAAGGTGGTGATGCTGGAGATGCAGGCCGCGAAGTAAGTGGCCAAGCCGCCCCATAACGGGCCCAAGGCCACCACCGCAGCCACCAGAAATAGCCAGCCAGGCACCTGGATCAGGTTGCCCACCACGAACAGGATGGCAAACAGCAAGAGCCCTGTCACCGGGTGCCGCGCGAACTCGTCGTGCAGCAGCTGGACGTTGATCTGTGCACGCAGGCCGCTGAAATGCAGCACGGCCCACACCAGCGCCAATGCCAGCAGCACCGCCACCAACCGCTGCCCGCGCGTCATGGCCATCTCAGGCGCGGCGCTTGCCTGTCACGGCAGCTAGCGCCGCGAGCGCGCCGGGCAACGCGGCATCGGCGCGGCGCGGATGCGCCGCTCAGGCAGCCGCGCGCTGGGCCGTACCGGCGCTCAGCAGGCGCCGCAACACGGTTTCTAGGTTGGCCAGGCTGCGATCAGGATGGTGCAGTTTGTCCAGGCCGAACAGGCCTAGGCGGAAGGTCTTGAAGTCAGCCGGCTCATCGCACATCAAGGGCACGCCCGAAGCCGTCTGCAGGCCTTCGGCGAGGAAGGCCTTGGCAGAGTGCAGACCGTCGTCGTCGGTGTAGCTGACGACGACGCCCGCCGCCTGGAAGCCCTCGGCGGCGACGCTGCGCAGCCCCAACGACGCCATCAGCGCCCGGACCCGGCGGCCCAACTCGATCTGTTCGTCGCGCAGGCGCGCGAAGCCGTAGCTTCGCGTTTCAAGCATGACGTCGCGGGTGCGCGTCAGGGCATCGGTGGGCAGGGTCGTGTGATACGCGTGGCCACCACCTTCGTAGGTTTCCATGATCTGCAGCCACTTCTTCAGGTCGGCCGCATAAGTGGTGCTGGTGGTGGCATCGATGGCCGTGCGGGCGCGCTCGCTGAGCATCACGAAAGCGCAGCAGGGTGAGCCGCTCCAGCCCTTCTGCGGCGCGCTGATCAGCACGTCGACGCCGGTCGCCTGCATGTCCACCCAGAGTGCGCCCGAGGCAATGCAGTCGAGCACGAACAGGCCGCCGACCTCGTGCGCAGCATCGGCCACGGCGCGCAGGTAAGCGTCTGGCAACACCATGCCGGCCGAGGTTTCAACATGCGGGGCGAACACCACCGCCGGACGCTGCGCCCGGATGGCGGCCACCACCTCATCGATCGGTGCCGGCGCGTACCCAGCCTGCCTGCCGGCCGTGACCGGCCTGGCCTTGAGGACGGTGTGCGCTGAAGGGATCTGGCCCATGTCGAAGATCTGCGTCCAGCGGTAGCTGAACCAGCCGTTGCGGATCACCAGGGCCGGCTTGCCGCTGGCAAACTGCCGCGCCACCGCCTCCATGCCGAAGGTGCCACTGCCGGGCACCAAGACCGCCGAGCGTGCGTGATACACCTCCTTGAGCACGCCCGAGATGTCGCGCATGACCTGGCCGAACTTGCGCGACATGTGGTTGAGCGCTCGGTCGGTGTAGACCACCGAGTATTCGAGCAGGCCGTCGGGATCGGGTTCGTGCAACAGGCCGGGCATGGCGCTTCCTTTGGGGGCTTGAGAGTCGAGGACCGAATTATCGCTGCGCCGCAACAAACGCGCCCAGGCGGGCGCGCACAGCCGCCGTGTGCAGCGGAAGCACGATCACGTCACCAACCCCCGCCCAGCGCAGCAGCGCTTCGGCGCCAGCCGCCTCGTCGGGCTCGTGGTGGAGCTGCCCGGCCGTCACACCTGCGGCCAACAAGCTGCGCTCCAGCAGCGCCGGCACCTCGCCCAGGGCGCGCCCGCGCAGCATCAGCGGCAGCTCCTTGATCCACACGCTGTCGGGTGCGAAACGGGCCGCGGTCGCAGCCAGGGCGGCAATCGCCGCGTCATCGCGGTTGCCGGCCTGGCCCAGCAGCAGGCCGAGGCGTCGCGGCTGGAGCGCCCGTGCCACGGCCAGCAACTGCGCCAGACCGTCTGGGTTGTGGGCATAGTCGATCAGTACCGTGGCGCCACGGTAAGACCAACGTTCAAGCCGGCCAGCGTTGTGCGCCGGGTCGGTGCCGAAGCACGCCAGGGTCTGGCCGATCGCTGCCAGCGGCAAACCAGCCGCGTGGGCGGCCAAGGCCGCCGCGGCCATGTTGCCCTGGTTGAAGCGGGCCGCGCCGCCGAAACTGAGCGGTAAATCAGCGACCACCCCGAGTTCGTGCTCGACAGCGCCAAGCGCAAGCACCAGGCGCCCGGCACGTGCGCCACAGGTGCGGCCGCCCTGCCGGCGCAGTGCAGCCAGCGCCGGATGGTCGTGGCTCGCGGCGAACAGGGCCTGGGGGGCAGCCAGGGCATGTGGGGTGCGCGCGGCCACGCCCATCAGCACCCCGTCATCGGCGTTGAGCACCAAGGTGCTGCCACCGCGCAGGGCGTGGGCAACGACCAATTTCGCCGCGGCGATGTCTTCGACGCTGTCGATGCCGTACTCGCCGAAGTGGTCGGCGCTGACGTTGGTGACGATAGCCACATCGGCGCGTTGCAGTGCCAGGCCGCGGCGCAGCAAACCGCCGCGCGCCGTTTCCAGCACCGCCCACTCGACCCGCGGGTGGCGCAACACCGCGCGCGCGCCGGCCGGGCCGGCGTAGTCACCTGCCAGGACGCGCTCGCCGCCGACGAAGACGCCTTCTGTCGAGCAATAGCCCGCCACGTGCCCGGCGGCGCTGGCCATGGCGGCCAGGAGGCGGGTGGTGGTGGTCTTGCCGTTCGACCCGGTGACCAGCAGGGTCGGCACATCGCCCAGGCGCAGCCACGGCACATCCATCGGCAGCGGCAAGGCCGCCCGCGCATGGCTCACGCTGGTATGGCCTGCGCCAATCGACAACGTGTCATCGTCCACCAGGCAAGGCAGACCGTGCTGGCCTGCTGACTGTCGCAAGCGCTCCAGCGGGCGCGACCGCTCGCGCTCGGCACGCGCGGCGAAGACAGCGGCGACGTCTGGCGCATCGGCCAGCGTCGGCTGGCTGGGCGTGATGCCCTCGGCGCTCAGGCTGTGCAGCGCATCGGCGCTGCGCTCCCAGGCCCACTCGTTGACTTCAGTGGCGGTGAACAAACTGTCTTGCGGCGCCGCGAAGGCGAGTTGCAGGCCGCCAGCATGGGCACGCAGCTGCGGTTGCGGATCCAGCCAGCCGAGGGCCGCGCACAAGGCCTCGACGCGCCCGGCCCAGGCGCGCTGCGCCACGGGGTCGCCGACCGCACTGCCCCGCGGCACCAGCACCACGGCGGGCCGATCAAAGAACAGGTTCGCCCCCATCAGGCGGCGCGAGTCCTCGAAGGCCGCAAGCGGCTCCGCGTCCGGCGCCGGCGCGCTCACGTCAATCACCCTTGGCGGCAGGCGCGACGCGTGCCCCATGGCGCCGCTGCAAGTCAAGCGGCCGCCGCGCACCCGGCTCCGCCGGTCTGCCAGCGGGCCTTGCAGGCCGCATGGCCGCGAGACGCGGCCATTCCTCGGCTCGTCCAAGCCGACGCAGGTCGGCTTGGAGCCGCGAGCCATGGCCCCCTTGAGGGGGAGCGCCGAGCGCGCTACGGGGGTGGTCCAACTTCAATCGCCCGCTTCGCCAACGAAGCGCAAGCCGCGCTCGTCGCGCACGAAGCCGGCGGCTTGCAGGGCGCCGTCGTCCGGCACGGCCGTCGGCATGCCTTCGTCGGCAGGCTCGGACGCCGCCGTCACCGCCACCGGTCGGGGGGCAGGCGCTGGCGTGGGCGCGGCCACGCTGCCCTCGGGCTTGAACTTGATGACTTGTTTCCAGGACCGTGTGAGCGCGTCGGCAAAAACCAGCAGCAAATCACCCAGCCGGCCCATGCGCAGCGCGGCGTCGATGGCCTCCTGCTCATCGGGGATGATGGTGATGGCCGCGTCGGGCACGCCCTTGGCGCGCAGCACAGTCGCAATCATGTTCGGCACTTCGTCGCTCGCGCGCCCGCGCAGGGCGTCGTCGCGGCGGCAGATGTAGTGGTCGAAGCGGCCCGCCACCTGCCCGGCGATGGCGACGATGTCTTCGTCGCGCCGGTCGCCCGGGCCGGCCACCACCACGATGCGCCGGCCGCGCACGTCCAGGCGCTGTGCCAGGTCGGCCATCACGCCGACTGCATGGGCGTTGTGGGCGTAGTCGAAGATCACCTTGAAGGGGTGCTCGTCATACACATTCATGCGCCCGGGCGCCTGGAAGAAGGTGCTGTCGAAGGTGCGCAAGCCCTGGCGGATGGCGTCGAGCTTGATGTCCAGGCTGAAGGCCATGGCCGCGGCGAACATCGCGTTCTGCACGTTGTGCATGGCGCGCCCTTCCATCGTGGCGGGGATCAGGTGCGTCCACATCAGCGGGATGTGGCGGCCCTTGTCGTAGAGCGTGATCATCTGGCCGTTGACGCCGGCCTCGAGCGCGCAGGCCCGGCCGCCGGCGCGGATGTGCTCGCGCACCACCGCATGCTGCGGGTTGATCGTGACGTAGCACAGGTGCTTGGCCTCCGTGTGGGCCGACATGCGGATCACGTTGTCGTCATCGGCATTCAGCACGGCGCAGTCGCGCGCCACCTCGACCACGATGCGCTTGACCTCGGCCAGTTGGACCAGGGTGTCGATGCCCTTCAGGCCGAGGTGGTCGCTCTGCACGTTCAGCACCGCGCCGACGTTGACGAAGGGCACGCCCATGCCGGCGCGGATCAAGCCGCCGCGCGCGACTTCGAGCACGGCGATGTCGATCTTCGGATCGGCCAGCACCATGCGCGTTGACACAGGGCCGGTCATGTCGCCCTCGACGGTGCGCTGACCGTCGATGTAGACGCCGTCGGTGGTGGTCAGGCCAGGCGTGAAGCCCGCCATCTTGGTGATGTGGGCCAGCATGCGCGCCGTCGTCGTCTTGCCATTGGTGCCGGTGACGCAGGCGATGGGCACGCGCGACGCGGCGCCCGGTGGGAACAGCATGTCGATGACGGGCCCGGCGGCGTCGCGCGGTGTGCCTTCACTGGGCGCCACGTGCATGCGAAAGCCCGGCGCGGCGTTGATCTCGCAGATGCCCGCGCCCTGGTTCTCGGCACTCTTGTAGCTCTCCGTGATGTCGGGGCAGAGGAAGTCAACACCGCCGACGTCCAGGCCGATGGCGGTGACGGCCCGCACCGCCATGTCGCGGTTGTCGGGGTGGATCACGTCGGTGACGTCGGTGGCCGTGCCGCCGGTCGAGAGGTTGGCGGTGCCGCGCAGGGGCACCGCCTGGCCAGCGGCGGGCACCGCGTCGAGGCTCAGGCCCTGGTTGGCCAGCACCGTGTCGGCCTCGGCGTCGAGATGAATGCGCGTCATCACCTTCTCATGCCCGATGCCGCGCCGCGGGTCCTGGTTGACGCTCTCCACCAGTTGCCGCACCGTGTGCACGCCATCGCCGATCACGCGCCCCGGCGTGCGCCGGGTGGCGGCGATCAACTCGCCGTTGACAACCAGCAGGCGGTGGTCGTCGCCGTGCAGGTAGGTCTCGACGATGACCGACGAGGACACCGCGGCGGCCGCGTCGAAGCCCGCACGCACCGCGTCGGCATCGGCCAGGCCGATCGAGATGCCACGGCCGTGATTGCCGTTGTAGGGCTTGGTCACGACCGGAAAGCCCAGGCGTTCGGCGGCACGCACGGCACGCTCGGCGCTGCGTACGAGTTCCTGCTGCGGCACCGGCAGGCCGCAGTTGGCCAGGATCTTGTTCGTCTCTTCCTTGTCCTGGGCCAGCTCGACCGCGATGTAGCTGGTGCGGCCGGTGACCGTGGCCTGCAGGCGCTGCTGGAATTTGCCGTGGCCGAGCTGGATCAGGCTCTGTTCGTTCAAGCGCAGCCAGGGGATCTTGCGTTCTTCAGCCGCCTTGACCAAGGACGCGGTCGAGGGCCCGAGGGCGCGCCGTTGGGCGTAGCGGATGTACTCGTCGCGGGCGGTCGCCCAGTCCCAGTCTGCGGGCACGCTGCCCGCCGGCTGCAACGCCGTGGGGAGCAGGGAGCAGAGCAGGCGGATGGCCAGCTCGCCGGCCTCGATGCCTTCGTCACGCTGGGCGTACTCATAGACCACGGTGTAGACGCCGGGTTGGCCGCCTTCGAGATCCACGCTGCGCGTCTTGCCGAAGCTCACGTCTTCGCCAGCGATGTTCTGCAACTCGATGGCCACATGCTCGAAAACATGGCCGAGCCAAGTGCCCTCGTCTTCACGCATGCGCCGGATCAAGCCCCCCGCACTGCGGGAGGAGCAGCCGTGCTCCTGCAGGCTCGGCAACGCGGCCACCAGGGCATCGACATAGGCCGGGCCCAGCTTGCCGGTGGGCCAGTCTTCCAGCGGCCCCAGGTCGAGCAGCAGCCGGATGACCGGGAAGTGCGCATACAGCGACGGCCCGACGTAGACATTGCGTTCGAGGATGCGCATGGCAAGGGCCCTGATTTCAGTGCTTGGGGGGGATCAGCGCGCCGGCGTCGGCCTGGCGGGTGTGCAGATTGAAGGTGGCGCCCTGCGTCAGGATGTGCAGCTTGATGCCGAGCAGGCACACCGGCTTGCCCTCGGCGATGCTGTCCATCGACGAAAACTGCACCTCGGCGGCATCGACCACGGTGATGGCGCCCGATCCCTGCACGTGCACCGTGTTGTCGGGGGCGATGAAGGCCGCCGTGTCTTCATCCAGACCCAGCCCGATCGCGAAGGGGTTGTAGGCCAGGGCCGTGAGCAGGCGGCCCAGGCGGTCACGCTGGCGGAAGTGCTGGTCGATGATGAAGCGGTTGGTCAGGCCCAGGCCGGGCGCCAGGCGCACCGAGCCGGCAATCGGAGAGCTGCCCTCGTCACCGAAGGCGATCATGTGTTCGCTGATGAAGGCCGCGCCGGCGCTGGTGCCGGCCACCGGGACGCCGGCGGCATTGAGGACCCGCACCGCCTTGGCGATGGCGGTGCCGCCGATCAAGGTCGACAAGCGCAGCTGGTTGCCGCCGGTGAAGAACACACCGGTGGCCTGCTGCAGACGCTCAAGGCGACCGCCCTCCTCGGCGTCACGCCGGGTGTCGAAATCGATCGCCGTCACCCGCTCGGCGCCGAGCGCCGCGAACAGGCGTTCATAGCGCACGCCGGTGTCGCGCATCTGGCTGGCGGTGGGGATGACGACGATGTCGGCGCGGTCGCCGCCGGCCAACTGCACGAAGCGCTTGAGGATCGCCGGCGCGTTGTCTTTCTCTTCCGCGCCGCCGATCGGGATGATCCAGCCGCGCTGTTTGCCGTCAGCCACCTTGCTTGCGCACATCCGTTGAACCTGTCGTTGCGAGGGCGACATGATGCCAGCCTGCGGGTGGCGGCAGCCCCCGCACAGACCAGCGCCCGATGCCTTGTCGGATCGTGACGACGTGCGCATTGGCGACCTGCGCCACCTGCGCGCTGGCGTCACTGCTAGGTGCATGCACAATCCGCTGCGTCGTCAACGAATTTGCCACGCTGTCGAGCGAACCCGCCTGCCTTCATCAAAGCAGATCGCAAGATGTCTCAGCAACAGCCCATCTTGGACTCGGACTCGGACTCGGACTCGGTCGACCAGGCGCGTGCGTCCGCAGATCATGCCGCTGCAGCCGTTGCTGCAGCCTACGCGATGCTGTATGACGATCCCGCGCGGGCCGAGACCCTGGCACGCAGGGTGCTGGAGACTGTCGCAGCGGAGTTGACGAATGAGAACGCCGGCCGTGCGCACCACGTGGTCGGTCTCGCGCGGGCCTATCAGGGCGACCCAGTCGGCGGCACCGCTCACTTGGACCAAGCCATCGAGACCCTGGTCAAGGCGGGCGCCCGCCGCTTCGAGGGTACGGCCCGTTGCGATCGCGCCTCGATCCAGGGCCATCAACTCGGACTCACAGCAGAAGCGACCGAGGGCTTCCAGCAAGCCTTGGCGATTGCGGCCGAAGTCAGCTCGCCCCAGGACCAAGGCCGCGCCCTGAACCTGCTGGGCGCCCTGTACGGTCGCATCGGCCAAGTGGTGGCAGCGGAACAGGCGCTGCGCCAAGCCGTCGAGCTGCTGGACGAGGAGCGCGATGCCCCGGACCATGGATCGGCCTGCAACAACCTGGGCTATGTGCTCTTGCAGGTCGCCCGCTATCACGAGGCCATCCCCATCCTGGCACGCGGCCTCGAACGCTTGGGGCCCGAGCAGCACAGCCTGCGCTGCTCGATGCGCTGCAGCCTGGCACTGGCGCTGGCGCATGCCGGTGACGACGCCGGTGCGCTGCGTTTGCTCGACGACAAGGAGGCCCAGATGGCCGCCCTTGGAACCTATGACCAGGTCGACCAGCTCTTGACCCTGGGTCGGGTGCACCGCATCGCAGGTCGCGCGCAGGAGGCGCTGCCCTTGCTGCACCAGGCCTTGGCCTTGGCTGAGCAGGCCGACCTGCACGCACCCGCCACCGACTGCCTGCGCGACCTGGCACTGGCCGCCGAGCAGATCGGCGAATTGCGCATGGCACTCGACTGTGAGCGCAAGCTGCACCGGGCAGAGCGCATCCAGCTGGACGCAAGCAACGCTGCCTCGCTGCAGGCAAGGGAGGATGCTCTGCAGGTGACTGCGCTGGCTCTGCAGAAGCGCCTCGCCGAGCGCAGCTTGGCGCTGTTGCGAGCCATCGTCGATGCCGATGACGACCTGATCTTTGCCAAGGACGAGACGGGCCGCTTCGTGCTGGCCAACCTCGCCTTCCTGACCTACTGGAACCTGCCGGAGGCCGAGGTTCTGGGCCGCACGTCGCACGAGGTGTTCGGCTCGACGCCCATGATCGAGGTCTCCTTGGCCGCTGACGAAGCGGTGCGCAGCACCGGCGTGCCGCAGCAGATCGAGCAGACGGTGTTGACGCTGTGCGGCGAGCGCACGGTGCTGACACGGCGCAAGGCCATCGTGTCGCCGGACGGCAGACCGTGGTTGCTCGGCGTGGCGCGCGACGTGACCGAGAGCCGCCGCCAGGAGCAGGTCTTGCGCCGGCAGGAGGCCTTCACGCGCGAGGTGATCGATCAGGACACCAATCACATCTTCGTCAAGGACGCGCAGATGCGCTACGTGATGGTGAATGCGGCCTTCGCGCGCATGTTCGGCAAACAGCCCGATGAGCTTCTCGGTTGCACGCCTTCGGAGCTGTCTGACAAGAGCGAAGAACTGGCGCGCATCCTCGCGGCCGACCAGCGCGTGTTAGCGCAGGGTCTGCAAACTGAGCAGGAGGACATCTTCACGGTGGCGGGTGAGCTGCGGCACTTCATCGCTGTCAAGAAGCCCATCATCACCCCCGATGGCGCCACCGGCATCCTCGGCATTGCCCGCGACATGACGGAAGTCCGGCGCGGAGAGCAACGCCTGCGCGAGTCCCTGCAGGCGGCCGAAGACGCCAACCAGGCCAAGAGCAGCTTCCTGGCCAACATGAGCCACGAGGTCCGTACCCCCATCAACGGCATCATGGGCATGGTCGATCTGGCGGCACGCACGGAGTCTGCGCGCGACCGCGGCAAGTACCTCGATCTCGCGCGCTCGTCCGCGGAGGCTTTGCTGGCCATCGTCAACGACGTCCTGGACTTCTCCAAGGTCGAAGCCGGCAAGATGACGGTCGAGCAGGTGCCCTTCTCGGTCTACGCACTGGTCAACGACCTGTTGCGGCCGCTGGCCTTGAAGACGGCAGAGAAGAAGCTCAGTCTGTACGCCCAGGTGGCCGAGGACTTGCCCCTCACGCTCGTCGGGGACCCGACGCGGCTGCGCCAGGTACTGACCAATTTGCTCGGCAATGCAATCAAGTTCACCGAGCGCGGCGCAGTCACCCTGGAGGTGAGAGTTGTCAGTGCCCAGGCCGAGAAAGTACAGATGCGCTTTGCCGTGCACGACACCGGCATCGGCATCGCGCCAGACCATCAGGCCGAGGTCTTCGAAGCCTTCACCCAGGCCGACGGCTCGATCACGCGCCGCTTTGGCGGCACCGGCCTGGGGCTCGCGATCAGCGCCCGGTTGGTGAGCCTGATGGGCGGTCAGCTGGCGCTCACCAGCCAACCCGGCGCCGGGAGCTGCTTCTCCTTTGCCTTGACCTTGCCGCTCGAGCCCTCGGCCAGTGCCACGGCGCAGCTGCGCCCGCCGGCGGCGATGGACTCCTCGGTGGCATGGATCGAGCCGCAGGTGGAACAGCGCGCCTGGTTCACGCAGATGTTGCAACGCTGGCAGGTCAAGGTCCATGCCTTTGCGTCGGTGAGTGAGGCGCAGCAGCTGTCGCCAGCCGCCAACCTGGGGGCTGTGTTCATTGGCCACGACGTCTTGGCGGCGGAGGTCGACGCCGTGGTCAGGCTGTTGCAGGGCCATCCTGGCGCTCGCCTGTTAACGCCGGTCGGCGCAGAAGTGGCATTGCCACCCGCCGTGGTTGCGGCACTGGGGCCGCGCGCGCTGGCCTTGCCCTCGCCGCTCTTGCCGGCCGACCTGATCGCTGCCTTGAACGGGCTGCATGAGCCGGCGGCGCTGGCCAGCAGCGGCAGCGCTGCGCCGCCTACGGACATACTTGCCAGGCCCTTCGAGGGGCTGCGCATCCTGCTGGCCGAGGACAACCCGGTCAATCAGTTGTTGGCGGTGGCCGTCGTCGAGCGCCTCGGCGCTGATCTCTACAACGTCGACGACGGTGCCGAAGCCCTGGTCCTGATGCAACAGATGGGCTTCGACCTGGTGCTGATGGACGTGCAGATGCCGGTGCTCGACGGCGGTGAAGCCGTCGCGCGCTGGCGCGCGCTCGAGGCGCAGGCCGTGGCGGCCCAGCGCCTGCCGATCGTTGCGATGACCGCCCACGCCTTGCTGGGTGATCGCGAGCGTTTCCTGGCCGCCGGCTTCGACGGCTACATCAGCAAGCCCTTCAAGGAGGCCGACCTGGTGAGCGAGGTGCTGCGCGTGCTCGCTGCAGCCACAGGCAACCCGACCTGACGCGGCGCCTGCTGCGGCGCCGGCTCCCGGAGGTGGCGCAGCCCTTGAATCCGCGGAATCCGTTTCACGTCTTCAAATTGACTCCGCCGCTCACAGGGTATTGGCGCGCCGCCTGGTGCAGGGTCGCGGCGACCAGACGCACCAGACCGGGCGGCGCCAGCACGTTGACCTGATCACCGTGGCGGACCACGTCCATCGCCAGCTCGGTGGCATCCGTGTAAGGCACGCGCAGGGTCAGCGATCCGTCCTGGTGCAGGCTGCTCTTCTGCTGGGGGTGCCACTGCTCGTGCTGCACCCACTGCGCCGCCTCGGCCGTGAACTGCAGCGTGGCCCATTGCACCCGTCCGCCGCTGAAAGCGCCGTAGCCGGCGTCGAGCGCGGCCTCGATCTGCTTGATGGCGACGTCCTTGGCGCGCTGCTCCAGCATCACGGCGCTGCGAATCGCGTCGAGCGCAAAGCGCCGCAGCGCGTCGCTGGTGTGGCACCAGGCATCCAGGTACCAGGTGTTGCGCCAGTAGACCAGGCGCTGCGGCGAGACACTGCGCTCAGTCTCCTCGCGCCGGCTGCGCACGTAATATTGCAGCTGGACGCGGCGGCGCTGCGTAATGGCGCTGCCGATCAGCTCGAAGTGGCGGCCCGCCACCGGCCGCCGTGCGGCGCTCAGGACCTTCACCCGCTTCATCAACTCGCTGGCATCGGCCTCACCGGCGCCGAGCATGGCGTGCAGCTTGTCGAGCAAGGGTTGCAAGTGGCGCGCCAACACGCCGCCCTCGTCCAGGCCCTCGATCAGTTGGTGCATCGTCAGCAGCGCGTGGATTTCGCGCTCGTTGAACCACACGCCCGGCAGCTCGTGCCGAACCTGACGCGCATCGCGCGCGTCGGGCCGCATCGAGTAGCCATTGGCAAAGCGGTCGTAGACGATGGGCGCGTCCAGGCGCTCGCGCAGGTACTCGAGGTCGCGTTTCAAGGTGGCGCGGCTGACGCCGAGTTCGTCCATCAGGTCGGTGAAGGGCACCGAGCCGCGGCTGCGGATCAGCATTTCGATCTTGTAGAAGCGTTCGGTACGGTCCATTGGTAAGACTCAGCAGCCTCGACAGGCTCAGGAGATGAGCCTGCAGTTTATTCCCTGGCCCGATCCGCAGGCTCACGCCATGAGCCTGCGGGCGACGAGACTGGCAGCGCCGGGGACCTCCCGGTGACTGTCTCAGAAAGCCCTTCGCCATGCGCAGCTCCGACACCCTGACCGCCGATCTGTTCACCGAGGCCCTGCCCCGTGCCCCGGCCGTGAAGCCTGTCGATGCCGACGGCTTCGAGATCGGCTGGGACTTTGCCCACTACCGCCTCACCCCGCCCGCAGCGCAATTGGCCGAGGGCCAGCCCGTGCACCAAGGGTGGCTGGCCGGGGCAGCGGTGTTCGGCGCCCGCACCTTGAAGCCAACAGCGCAGGTGCGCGCCTGGCTGCAGTTGCGCCTGGGCGCCTGGCAGCGCGGCTGTGCATTCGAGAGCGTGCAGGTCACGCCGCACTTCC
>JANNGJ010000238.1:0-2335 GCA_031403815.1 Burkholderiales bacterium
ATCGCGCTCGTTGTCGGACGACGGCGATCGACCATGCGCGGCACCGTGCAGGAAGCTCCCGGGCGCAGTCTCGTCACGGCCCTTGGCGTTCAGCCACCGATTTTCGCCATCGCGCGGCTGCATGTCGGCCCAGGATCGTGAGCCGGTCGAAGACAGGGCATTGACGTCCTTCGCGCAGGCAAGCCAAGGCGTCAGGATCAGTGCAGCGACCAACAGACGGGTCGGCAAGGATTGAATGCGCGGACTGCGATCGCAGAGGTGGGGGATCATGCTCGGACTCCTTAGGGTTCGGGGCCACCAGACGGGCTCGCCCGGTGTGTTGTCGTTGACGGCTGGGCCGGCCGGGTGCTTTGTAGGCGCGACCCTCACAGTGGGTTGTAGACGCTTCATATCCCCTTGTCGGTGCGACAGCGCACTCAGCGCGCTGCCCACACTTCAAGTGACTCGAACCAGACGCTTCCTTCGGCGGGGTCGAACCACCGCCGGCACGCCCACCGCTGTGGAGTTGGCGGGTACGTCCTTGATCACCACGGCGTTGGCACCTATCAGGACGTCGTCCCCGATCGTGATGCGCCCAAGCAGCTTCGCACCCGAGCCGATGTCCACGCGGTTGCCTATCACGGGCGCGCAGGGCTCGTCCGCACGCGCCAGACCGATGCAGACGCCGTCACGGATGCGGCAGTCGTGGCCGATTCGGGCGTACCCGCTGACGATGATCCCGCCCTGATGGTCGATCACGAAATTGCGACCAATGATCGCTTCACAGGGCAGCTCGATTCCGGTGGCAATTTGCACCAGCTTGAACATGACCTTGTAGACAGCCGACATCAACCTGCGCAGCAGAGCCGGCCTCAGGCCGTAGCGCCACCGTCCGAAGCGATAGACGGCCAGCGCCCAGAAACCTTGTGCGCCCCACCGCCCGCCATGCGCTCGCAGATCCGCGCGAATGTCGGCGAACAGCCCAGGCTGTAACGGCTCCAAACCAAGTGGAGTGCGTCGATCGGGCATCCTGGCTAACGGGTTGTCGCGTTGCATCTCATTCCTCCACGGTGCAGCGCAATCCGGCGGTTCGAAGATCACGGCGGCCAGCGAGCCAGCTTGGCCGCCGCCAATCTGCGCGTCTGTGCGTTGGCGTACAGATCGAAACTCGGGGTTGTCGCGTGCAGCCGAACTTCATGCAAGCCCCGAGGGGCCTCGTGGCGACAGGCTCGGGCGCGCCGGTCCTCGCGCGCCAGTACGCCGATCCAGATCGTGCAGCCCCGCCCGCGGGGCAGTTGCGCCCGCTGAAGCCACCGCTTCCGCCGTTTCCCCGATGAGGATGGAAAGAAAGAACTCTCCACCCCACATAGAACCCGCCAAAGAATTTGCGCAAGCGCGATATGGCGTGGAATCGGGTCACCTCGATAGTTCGCTCGGCTGCACCATCGCCCCGCGCTTACGACTGACTCGACATCCGGTCGTCTACGCGATGCCAGCTCTTGGAGCATTCAATTGGTGGTTCGGATGACGGCCTTAGTTAAGGCTTGTGTGACACCTGCCCTCACGCGCAGGCGGTCGCGATCCCTGAGTGCCTGCGGGCAGGTGTTGCATAAGCCTCGAGGGAGGAAACCGCGGCGAACGCCACGGTGGTCGTAGAGCGCCGCTGCTATGGCGATTGGTCTGCGGTGGCGGCGCGATGCGGCTGCGATTGATGCCGTGTCGATGCCGCTTCGACGAGTTCGGGTGGCTTGCGGCGCGCCACTTCGATGCGGCAGCGGCCAGCAGCGGGGCATCCGGGGCCGGCGTTCGAGCAGCGCACGCAGCGATGCACCTGACGCCACGGCCGGCGTCGAGTTGATCGGCGTTGACGGAACTCGCTCATGATGCTGGCGGCGCCCGAATCGAGTTGTTGCGCAAGAAGGTCTGCAGCACCACCATTGCATGGCCGCAGTGCGCGCACACGAAGGTCGGCGCCGGTGCGATCGACGCATCGTCGGCCGACTCGTCGGACGGTGACGCCGCCACGTGCAACAACTCGCGCGCCAGGGCCAGGTTGTCCCGCCGGTTGCTGTTGGCCAGCAGGCCGTAGTGCCTGATCCGGTGGAAGCCACCCGGCAGGACATGCAGCAGGAAGCGGCGCATGAACTCCTGCGGACTCAGCGTCATCGCCTTGTGGCGCGTCTTGCCCTTGGCCCGGTAGTCCTTCCAGCCGAAGGTGACACCGCGCTCGTCCATCGCGAGCAGCCGGCTGTTGGAGATGGCCACGCGGTGCGTGTAGCGCGACAGGTAGGCCAGCACCGCCTGCGGCCCCGCGAACGGCCGCTTGGCATAGACCACCCACTCGCATTTGCGCATT
>JANNGJ010000239.1:0-11380 GCA_031403815.1 Burkholderiales bacterium
CCTGCGCCATCGGCGCATTGTAGGAATGCCCTCTCCCGCCCCCCGTCCCGTCGTGCTGGTCACCGGCGCCGCGCGTCGCCTGGGCCGAGCCATCGCCATCGAAATCGCCCGCTCGGGCTGTGACCTGGCGCTGCACTTCCACCAGTCGGCCGACGAAGCACAGGCGACCGCCAGTTACGTGCGCGCCCTGGGTGGACGCGCCGAGTGCTTTCAGGCCGATCTGGCAGACGAAGCCGCCTGCCGCGCTTTGTTGCCGAGCGTCGTGACGCGCCTGGGCCGCATCGACGGCGTGGTCAACAACGCCTCGCACTTCGCCTACGACAACGCCGAGAGCTTCAGCTTTGCGGCGATGGAGACGCACTGGCGCGCCAACACCGCGCCGGCCATCGTGCTGGCGCAGGCCCTGGCTGCGCACCTGCGGGGTGGCAGCACACCGGGTTGCGTGGTGAACCTGCTCGACCAGAAGTTATGGAACCCGAACCCCGACTACCTGTCCTACACCCTGTCGAAGGCTGCGCTCGAGGCCGCAACCACCTTGCTGGCCCAGGCCCTGGCGCCGCAAGTGCGGGTGGCCGGCGTCGCGCCCGGCGTGACCCTGGTATCCGGGCCGGCGATGAGCGCCGAAGGATTCGCCACCGCCCACGCCATGACACCGCTGGGGCGCAGTTCCACACCGGAGGACGTGGCGCGCGCGGTGCGCTTCATCCTCGAATCCCCGGCCATCACTGGCACCACCATCGTGGTCGACGGTGGCCAGCATCTCGCAGCGCAGTCGCGCGACGTCGCCTTTCTCACCCCGAAACCCTGAGTCCATGCACAGCTCTTTTACCCACCCTGCCCTGATGGACTGCCGCCGGCTGTTCCTGCGCGACTACGAGGTCTGGATCAACATCGGGGTGCACGACTTCGAAAAACGCGGCGAACAGCGCGTGCTCATCAATGTGGATCTCTACATCCCGCTGGCGCTCTCGACCCCCACCGCCGATGAACTGGATGAAGTGGTTGACTACGACTTCATCCGCCGCACCATCGCCCAGCGCGTGCAACAAGGCCACATCCACTTGCAGGAGACCCTGGTCGATGACGTGCTGCGCCTGATGCTGGCCCACCCGCGTGTCAAGGCCGCCCGCGTGGTCAGCGAGAAGCCCGACGTCTATCCGGACTGCGACGCCGTCGGCGTCGAAGTCTTCGGCATGAAGTGAGACCACCCCCGAAGCGGCTGCGCCGCTCCCCCTCAAGGGGGCGACGCCAGCGGACCGGCAAAGCCGGATCCGCGGCGCCAGCTTGGGAATGCCCGCACCACCCAAAGTCAACGCCATGAACGCGCCCCAGGATGCCTCCGTCGTGAAGAAGGCGGCCTTTGAAGCCAACAAGTTGAGCAAGCGCCTGTACCGCCAGGTCGGTCAGGCGATTGCCGACTTCAACATGATCGAAGCCGGCGACAAGGTGATGGTCTGCTTCTCGGGCGGCAAGGACAGCTATGCCCTGCTCGATGTACTGACGGGCTTGCAGCAGCGCGCACCGATCCGCTTCGAGTTGGTGGCCGTCAATCTTGACCAGAAGCAGCCCGGCTTTCCCGACCACGTGCTGCCCGAGTACCTGGCCAAAGTGGGCGTGCCCTTCCACATCGAGAACCAGGACACCTACTCCATCGTCAAGCGCCTGATCCCCGAAGGCCAGACGATGTGCAGCCTGTGTTCGCGCCTGCGCCGCGGCATCCTCTACCGCGTCGCCAGCGAACTCGGGGCCACCAAGATCGCCCTGGGCCACCACCGCGACGACATGGTCGTCACCCTGCTGATGAACATGTTCTTCGGCGGCCGGCTCAAGGGCATGCCGCCCAAGCTGGTCAGCGACGACGGCCGCCACGTGGTGATCCGCCCGCTGGCCTATGTGGCCGAGACCGACCTCGAGCGCTGGGCCGTGCAGCAGGCCTACCCCATCATTCCCTGCACCCTGTGCGGCAACCAGGAAGGCCTGCAGCGCGCCGAGACCAAGGCCCTCATCCGCGAGTGGGAGCGCAAGTTCCCGGGCCGCATCGACAACCTGTTCAATGCCATGGGCCGTGTCACGCCGTCCCACCTGATGGACCGGAACCTCTACCCCTTCGCCGGCCTCCAAGCCACGGGCGTGGCCGATCCGCAGGGCGACAAAGCCTTCGACGAGGATGCGGCCGACGCCTGCGGCAGCCCGGCAGTGGTCAAGCTGATGCCGATGTTCGACTGATTTGCCCCAGGGAGACTCACCATGCAACGCCGACTCCTCCTGACCGTGGCCGCCGGCGCAGCCATCGCCACCCTCGGCGGCTGCGCCGCCATGAACACCGTGACCAGCGAAGTCGCCACCTACGGCGACTGGCCCGCAGGCCGCACGCCCGGCCGCTACGCCTTCGAGCGCCTGCCGTCGCAGAATGCACGCGCCGAACGCCAGGCCGAACTGGAAGGCGCCGCCGCCAGAGCCTTAGAAGCGGCGGGCTTCAAGCCCGCGCCCGCAGCCGAAGCCGATGTGATCGTACAAATCGGCGCACGCATCAGCCGCACCGAACTGTCACCCTGGGACGACCCGCTGTGGTGGCGCTGGGGCGGCGGCTATTGGCGCAGCCCAGCCTGGCGCTCGCCCTCGCGCATGAGCTACTACGCCAACTTCAATGCCGGCTGGTACACCCGCTACGAACTTAGCGTGGCCCTGTTGCTGCGCGACCGCGCCAGCGGCACGCCGCTGTACGAAGCCCACGCGCAGACCGACGGCTCCACTGCCGGCGACAGCGCCCTGCTGGCCGCCATGTTCGCCGCTGCGCTGAAAGACTTTCCGGCCAATGGTGCCGTCAACCCGCGCCAGGTGAGCGTGCAGCGCGCGCCGTAGCGCCCGCTGTCGTCCGCGATCTACCGGCTCGTCGGCAACGGCAGCCGACACTCAGTCACCGCCGCGCCATCCACGCTTCCAGCGGCCAGCGCTGCGTGCCGCTGGCCCGGGCCGCCCACAAGGCCAGGCACCAGAGCGCGAACGAGAAAAGCGCCATGTCACGCGTGCCGAGTTGAAGGCCCAGGCCCACGCCGGCAAACAGCAAGACACACAGCAGGCTGTGGCCGATGTACAGCGTCAAGGTGCGTCGGCCCAGCGGCGCCAGCCACTGGCACCACATCGCCCGGCCCCCTTGCGCGGCCAGGGTCAGGGCCATCACGTACACCGCCGCCAATGGGGGGCCGACCAGGTTGCCGAGAGACTCAACCCAATACGCGCGTTCGCTCGTCACCGGCACGCTGACGGTGGCTAGGCCGTAGGCCCCGTTGAGCAAGAGCAGCGGCGCGGCAAGACGCACGGTCCAGCGCATCAGGGCGCGGCGCCAGCGCGGGTGCGTCAGCAAGCGCAAGCGGGCCGCCGCAACACCACACAGCATGCACAGGCGCAACAGCGGCCACGACAGCAGCAGTCCACCCATCTGCACCACGAAGTAGGCACTGGCGTTGAGCCCCCAGAACTCGCGCCAATGGTGCGCCAGCGCGAGGGTCGGTTCGCCCTCTGCCGGCGGGCTGGCGGCCAGGCCGCCGGACGCGGCGAGCCCGCCCATGGCCGTGATCGACAGCGCAGTAGCGGCCAACGCCCACCACAACGCGCGGCGCAGCCGCCGACGCAAGGCGCGCCAGGGCTCATGCACCCGCGCCAGCAGGTGCCAGCCGATCAACGCGTACAGCGTGAGGATGTCGCCGAAATAGACGAACACGCCATGCAACGGCCCCAGCACCAGCAGCTTCTTCTGCCGCGCCACGCCGCGTTGGTGGGCGCTCTGGGCGCTGTGGCTGCGCATCGCCAGCCACAAGCCCATGCCAAACAAGAAGGCCAGCATCGGGTAGCCCTTGCCCTGCAGCAGCGCTGCCGTGAGGCCCTGCACCGCAGCGGCCACGGCACTGTCCGTGGGCATGCGCGTGCCCAGCAGAGGCCCCCACGGGGCCACCAGGTAACCCGCCGCATTGACCGTCAGCACGGCGAGCATGGCCAGCGCGCGCAAGGCGTCGGGCAAGGGCTCGCGCGGGGCGGCGGCGAGGGGGCCGGCAAGCTCGGGCGGTGCCACGCTAACGGCTCATGGCGCCGTTGTCGATACCGGCTGGGCTGGCAATCAGGGCGCGCACATCGGTCTCCCAGCCCTTCAATTTGGCCCGCGCCGCCTGCCGCTGTGCAGGCGTGGTGGCGTTGTGCAGGCTGGCCGCGAGCTGGCAGTTGTCCAGCCGCAGCCGTTGCTGGTAGGCGCGGTAGTCAGCGCGCGGCGATTGCGTCATGCGCTCGGTGATGGAGCGTGCCGCCGCTTGCGCCTGTTGCCGCGCTGCCTCGCGGTCACCGCCCGCCCGGCCGAGCGCGCTCACCGTGGCCAGGGTGCGCAGCATGTCGCGCTGGCGCAGTTCGCGCTCGGCCAGCCAACGCTCGGGATCGAAGCTTGAGCTTGCCAGCGCTGCGGCGAGGCGCTCGCGCTGCGCGCTGTCGAGCCGGCCGTAGAGGGTCTCGAAACGGTCGACCGAGCGCTTGAGCGACAGGGCCTTGCGCTCGGCCACATCGGCTTGCAGGAAATCGGCCCGCGCCTCCACCAGGCCCTTGGTCATGCGCCGCTCGATGTGCAGCAACTGCTCCGGGCTCAGCGACAACATCAACTCGGCGGCCGCCGGCACGGCCTCGCTGGCCGCCAGTTCAAGCCGGCGCTCGATCTCGGCCTGCCAGCCACAGGCGGCGGCGGCCGTGGTCGGCTCCAGCACGTCGCGTTGTGCGCGCACCAGCAGCGCGGCGTAGTCGGGCAACTGTGTGCGGCGGTGCCAGGCGAACCAGCGGTCGATGCCTTCGCGCAGCTTGGGGGTTTGCTCGCCGCTGACATCGACATAGCCGTCGATCCACCAATAGAGCAGGGTGGGGGCCTGGTCGTAGGCCAGGCGCACCATGCCGCAGGCACTGAGGGCCAGCACCAAGGGCAGCAGCAGGGCCAGCCCGATAATCCGACGCAACTTCAAACAAGCGAGTGACAACAAGGACAACGGCATGGCATCGCTCGAGATCGTGATCATGGCCGCGGGCAAAGGCACCCGCATGAAATCGGCGCGGCCCAAGGTGCTGCACCGTCTGGCCGGCAAGAGCCTATTGCAGCATGTTCTGGACGCCGTCGCCCCCTTGGCGGCGGCCAAGACACTCATCGTTACCGGGCATGAGGCGGCGATGGTGGAGAGCGAACTGGCCGCCCCCGGCCTGTCCTTCGTGCGCCAGGCGCCACAGCTCGGTACCGGCCATGCGGTGCAGCAGGTGGTGCCCCACCTGGGCGATGAAGGCACCACGCTGATCCTGAACGGCGACGTGCCCTTGATCCAGACCGCCACGGCCGCCGCGCTGGCCGCCGCCTGTGGCGGCAGCCGGCTGGCGCTGTTGACCATCAGCCTGCCGGACCCGAGCGGCTACGGCCGCATCGTGCGCGGCGGTGCCGGTGACCAAGCGATCCACGCCATCGTCGAACACAAGGACGCGAGCGCGGCGCAACGCGAAATCCGCGAGGTCTATACCGGCATGCTGGCCGCGCCCACGGCCTGGCTCAAGCGCGCCGTGATGGCCTTGACCAACCACAACGCTCAAGGCGAGTACTACCTCACCGACATCGTCGCCCAAGCCGTGGCCGACGGCCTGGCGGTGGTAGCCGCGCAGCCGGCCAGCGACACCGAAGTGCTGGGCGTCAACAGCCCGGTGCAGTTGGCCGAGCTCGAGCGCCGATTCCAGCTGGCCACGGCCACCGCCCTGATGGACGGCAGCGGCGTGCGCCTGGCCGACCCAGCGCGCTTGGATGTGCGCGGCAGTCTGGCCTGCGGCAGCGATGTCGAGATCGACGTCGGCTGTGTCTTCGAGGGCGCGGTCACGCTGGGCGACCGGGTCCGCATCGGGCCGCACTGCGTGATCCGCAACGCGCAGATCGACAGCGGCGCCGTGATCCAGGCCTTCAGCCACATCGACGGTGCGCTTGTCGGGGTGGACGCCCAGGTCGGGCCGTTTGCGCGCCTGCGCCCGGGGGCCGACCTCGGCCCCGAAGTGCACATCGGCAACTTCGTCGAAGTCAAGAACAGCACGCTGGCCCGCGGTGCCAAGGCCAACCACCTGGCCTACCTGGGCGACTCGACGGTGGGAGAGCGCGTCAACTTCGGCGCCGGCAGCATCACCGCCAACTACGACGGCGCCAACAAGCACCGCACCGTGATCGGCGCCGACGTCCACGTCGGCAGCAACTGTGTGTTGGTGGCGCCGATCACGCTCGGCGACGGCGCCACCATCGGCGGCGGCTCCACCATCGCCAAGGACGCGCCGGCCGGGCAACTCACCGTGGCGCGGGCCAAGCAGGTCTCCCTCACGGGGTGGACGCGGCCGAATAAAGGCGCCAAGTGAGACGGTGGCGTCGCTGAACGCGGCGCCACCGGCCTGCAACCCAAGCCCATGAGTTCAGCCAACGACATCCCCAACGGGGCCGAGTTCATTCCCTTCGAGGAATTCCGCAACGGCCTGCCGCACGGGCGCTTTCGGGTCATCGTCAACCCCAAGCTGGCCGTGCCCTTCGTCAGCTATCGGTTGCACGCAACGGCCTTGGCATTGGCCCTCATCGGCCCGGGCATCGGCGCTGCCATCTACGGCCACTGGATCGTGGGCGCGCTCTTGGTGGGTGCTGGATCCCTGCTGCGCTGGTCGGTCAGAAAACGCGCACCGCAGATCCTGCTGCACCTGGCCACGCACGTCGCCTCCATCTACGAGCAGGCGACGGAGCATGGGGTGATGGAAGTGCAGAGGAACTGAGCCCGGGCCAGCGGCGCTGCCAGCCCGGCTAGGCTTTGGCCAGCCGGTCGCAGCGCTCGGCGTCGATCGGATGACCCGCCTCGCGAAAGCGTGCCGCAGCGGCGCCGAAACGCTGCAGGGCATCAGCACGCGTGCCGTGCGCCGCCGCAATGTGGCCGCGCACCTCGTCGTGAGCGGCGTACCAGGCCGGCAGGCGCATCACCACATTGGCCAGGTAGGCCGCCTGCTGCTCGTGCTGCTCGGCCAGGGCCAGCTCACCGGCGCGCGCGGCAGCAATGGCCGCCGGCACGGCAAAAGTGATGCGGCACCCCGGACAGGTCTCCAGCGGCCCGCGCACCGAGACACTGGCGTCTTCCATCACATACAACGCGGCTTCAGGGTCGTCGGCATGCAGGTTGATGCGCGTGCCATAGATGCGATCGAGCAGGTGAAAGCCGATGTCGGTCTGGCGCGCCACGTCCAGGGCTTCGTCGATGAGGGCGCGGGCCTCGTCCCGCTGACCCTCGTGCAAGGCCACTTCCGCCAGGCGCTGCAGAGACAGCGCTTCGCCCACGGGCCCGCCGATGCCGCGATGCAATCGCGCGCCGGCGCGCAAGTGTTCGCGCGCCGCCGGCAGGTTGCCCGCCAGCCACTCGGCCTCACCGCGCAGCGTCACACCGAAGGCGTGGCCGCGCGCGGCGCCGAGCCGCTGGGCTTCGGTAGACAGAGCCTCGGCGAAGGCGATGACGTCAGCATAGGGCTTGGCGCCATACAGGAAGCGCTGTGTGATGCACAGGTGCCCGTCGAACACCCGCAGCGCCAGGTGCGGCACGTGGCTGGTCTCCTGCAGGTCGGCCCAGACACTGCGGTGCAGGTCGCCGCGCGCATGTGCCGCCGCGGCCTGTGCCCACGAGGCGATGACCAGTGAAGTCGTGTCGCCCGATTGCAGCGCCAGTTGCCGCGCCACGGCGGCCTTGGCCGTGCCGACAGCCGGGTCGCCTGCGCCGAGCGCGGCGGCACCGCTGTAGGCCAGGGCTTCGCAAAGGCGGCCCTCGACGCTGGTGGGCGTCAGACCTGCCAGCACCAGCAGCGCCCCCTTGGGGTCGCCCAGCTTCACCTGGGCCAGCGCGGCCTTGGCACGCAGGTTGTGGCTCTCGGGCTCACCGGCAGCGTCGGCAGCGGCGTGGTACGCGGCCAGTGCAGCGGGCTCGCCCATCGCGTCGAGCGACTCGGCGCGCAGACGCAGGGCCTCGGCGTGGTCGGGCGCAAAGGCCAGCACGGGTTCGAGGTGGCGCAAGGCATCGCTGAAAGCGGCCAGGCGTACCGCCTCGCGCGCCGCGGCCAGCAGCCAGGGTTGCGCATCGCGTGGGTGGCCGGCCTCCAGCCAATGGCGTGCGATGCCGGCCGGCGGACTGTCGAGCTCGGCCAAGCGGGAGGCGATCTGCCGGTGCATCTTCAGCCGGCGGTGCGGCGGCACCTGTTCTATCAATGCCTGCTGCACCAGGTGGTGGCGGAAGCGGTAGCCGCTGGCCAAAGGCAGCAGCACGCCGGCAGCCAAGGCGGCATCCAGCGCATCCAGGCTGGGCACCTGCGCCTCGGCCGCCAGCGCCTCGACGGTGGCGACATCGAACTCGTCGCTGCTCAGTGCCAGCCACTTGAGCAGGGCCAGCGCGCTGTCGGGCACGTCGCAGAGTCGCTCGGTGATGGCCTCGGCAACACCGCGGGGCAAGCGCGCGCCGGCGCCTTCGGTCGCGCAGCGCGCCAACTCGATGACCGCAAAAGGGTTGCCATCGGCGGTGCGCACGATGCGTGTCAGCACCTCGTCCGGCACGGCGGCCGGCGCAGCGCGTGCCACCAACCGGCGGCATTCATCGTCGGGCAGCGGCTCGATATCGAGCACCTGCACCACGCCGGAACGCTGCAAGCGGGCCAGGGCCCGTGCCAGCGCCGTGCCGGCCGTGGGTGGCCGCGCGCCGAGAAGCACGCACAGCCCGGCGCCGGTGGCCGCCAGCTGCGTGAGCACGTCGATGTCGGCATCGTCGGCGAGGTGAGCGTCGTCGACGTGCAGCAGGACCTCTTTGCCCGGGGCCGAGGCCAGCAACAGCCTGCGTGCGGCGCCCACGACCTGGTGCCGGCCCAAGGGGCCCGGCAACGGGTCGGCCGGCGCCGCCTGCGGACTGAGCAGGGCCAGCACCGCGCGGGCCTGTGCGCCGATGCGGTCGAGCACTCCGCGGTCGGCCAGGATCAGTCGCTCAGCGACAGCCGACATCACCGCGTAGGCGCGGCCGGTCTGCGAGGCTTCGACCCGACACACGCTCCACCCGCGCGCCTGGGCCTGCGTGGCGATCTCGCGGCCGAGCGCGCTCTTGCCGATGCCCGCCGGCCCGCGCAGCACGATGCCGCCCGGCCGCTGCGCAGCCACCATGCCCAGCCAGGCCGCGACCTGGCCGCAGGCCTCGGCGCGACCGACGAAGGCCGGTCCAGCCACCTGCAGACCGGCGATGCAGCGCTCATACAGGGCCTGCGTCTGCGCGTCGGGTGACACACCCAGCCCTTGGTGCAGTGCCTCGCGCAGGTGGGCATACCAGCGCAAGGCGGCGGCGCGGTTGCCGGCGGCCAACTCACGCTGCATCAGCGCGCGGTGGGCGGCTTCGTCTTCGGGATCGAGCTGCGCCAAGCGCTCCCACTGGCCACTGGCGCGCAGCAGTTGCAGGTGGCGCTCGTGCAGGCGTTCGCGAGTGGCTTCGGCCCAGGGCTCGAAGCGGGCGCCGGGCAACAGGTCGCCCGTGTACGTCGCTGCGGCGTCGGCGCAATCGGCGGGGTCGCGCTGCACCAGGGCGGCATCCGCGCGTTGTTCGAAGTGCTGCGCATCCACGATCACCGGCCGCTCGGGCCACAGCAGCACCTCGCCAGCCTGCAGCACGAGGCCGTCGTGCCGACCCAGCGCCTGGCGTGCGTGGTGGGCGGCCTTGCGCAGGTTGGCGGCGCCCGCCTCCGGTTCGAGCTGGGGCCACAGGGCGTCGATAACCTGGTCGCGGGTCATGCAGTGGCGCGGTTGCAGGCTCAGCAACTGCACCAATTGGGCGGCGCGCAGGCTGGGCCAGCGTTCGGCGATCAGCTCGTCGCCGTTGATCGATACCGCAAAGCGGCCGAGCAGGAAGACCGCAAGGCGGCCGAAAGCGCCTGGCACCAGGGCGGGTGGGGTGATTTCCATGACCGCAAGTGTCGGGGGTGCCGTGGGGCCCTCGCAAGCCCCCGCTGTCCGAGGAACGATTCAGGAACGCGGGCTCGGCAAGCTGCCCCCAGGCCGAGCCAGTGTCCATCGAACCCACCCCCAGGAGCACCCATGACCGCTTTGCAACTCGCCCCCCCCCTCGTGGACAGCGCAGCTGCAGGCCTCACGGCGGTGAGCGCCAGGCTGTACCAGCGACTCGGCGGCGCGGCAGGTGTCGCCGCGCTCGTCGACGATGCGGTCGACCGGCATGCCGCCAACCCGGTCCTGGCCGCGCTGTTCCGCGGCCAGGATCTGCCACAGCTCAAGGCGCTGGGCGAGCGCTTCCTCAGCGCAGGCACCGGCGCATCCGGCCAGGGCCTGACGATGGGCGCACCGACGCAGCACGTCGGCATGCGCTTCAGCCCAGAGCAGCTGCAGGCCGTGGTCGACGACATGACAGACGCCCTCGTCGAGCGGGGCGTCGGTGCAGTCGAACTCGGCGAAGTCCTTGCCCTCGTCAAGGCCGGGAACGAATCAAGAACGCAGGCTGCCTAGCCTGCCCATCCACAGGTCCGATGGTGGACCTGCCCACCCCAAGGAGATTGTCGACATGAACCAGCCCACCCCCACCCTGTACGAGCGCCTGGGGCGCCGTGAGGGCATCACCCGCATCACCGCCGACCTGATGAAGAACCATCTGGCCAACCCGCTGGTGAACGCCCGCTACATGGCCAGCGCGGATCTCGAACGCGTCGAACGCCGTGCCGTCGAGTTCTTCTGCGCCGGCACCGGTGGCCCCGAGGCCTATACCGGCAAAGACATGGTGGCCACGCACAAGGGCATGAACATCAGCGAGCAAGAGTTCATGACGGTGATCGACGACGCCATGGATGCGCTCGAGAAGAACCACATCGACGAGGCCACGCGCAACGAGGTGCTGGCGGTGCTGTGGTCGATGCGGCGCGAGGTGCTGCGGGTATGACGCGACCGACTGGAAGTGACGAGGCAGACGGCCGAGGCCGACGCTTTTGCGGGCAGGTTCAGCGCATCGAGAGCAGCTCGTAGGAGTGAAGCCGCGCAGCGTGGTCGTGAATGGCGCCGACGACGATCAGCTCATCGGCCGCCGTTCGTTCGACGATGGCCTCGATCTGCCGGCGCACGCTGTGTGCCGACCCCACCGCCGTGGCCGCCAGCATGCGCTGCACGCCGGCCTTCTCTTGCGCCGTCCACATCGATTCGAGCCGCGCCGGATCGATCGGCCGCGGCAGCGGCCCGCGCTGGCCGCGCTGCATGCCGAGGAAGCGCTGCTGGATCGAAGTGAACAGCCGCGCCGCTTCGTCGTCGCTGTCGGCCGCGACGACGTTGACGCCGACCATCGCGTGCGGC
>JANNGJ010000240.1:0-1985 GCA_031403815.1 Burkholderiales bacterium
CCCCGCGAGATCGAAGCCTACGTTGCCGGCGGCGAGCCCTTCGGCAAGGCCGGCGCCTACGCCATCCAGGGCCGTGCCGCGGCCTGGATCAGCCGCATCGACGGCAGCTACACCGGTATCATGGGTTTGCCATTGCACGACACGGCGCGGCTCCTGCGTCAGGCCCACGTGGAGTTCTGAATGCAAGACATCCTTGTCAACTGGACGCCGCAGGAAACCCGCGTGGCGGTGGTCGAGAACGGCGTCGTGCAGGAGTTGCACCTCGAGCGCGCCCTTGAGCGTGGCCTGGTCGGCAACATCTACCAAGGCAAGGTGGCGCGGGTGCTGCCGGGCATGCAAAGCGCCTTCATCGACATCGGCCTTGAGCGCGCGGCCTTCCTGCACGTGGCTGACCTGCACGCCGGCTTTGGCGGCGGTGGGGCGGCGTCCAACGGTGGCAGCGCCAACGCGCCGCCACCCATCGAGCGCCTGCTGTTCGAGGGCCAGGCCATCACTGTCCAGGTGGTCAAGGACCCGATCGGCAGCAAGGGCGCGCGCCTGTCCACCCAGGTCAGCATTGCCGGGCGCATGCTGGTGCATCTGCCGCAAGACAACCACATCGGCATCTCGCAGAAGATCGGCTCGGCAGAGTTGCGTGAGCAACTGCGCCAGCGCATGGGCGTGCTGGTGGGCAAGCCCGAAGAGGGCGGCGGCGGCGGTTTCATCTTGCGCACCAACGCCGAAGAGGCCAGCGACACCGAGCTGGCTGACGACATCGCCTACCTGCGGCGCACCTGGGCGGCGGTGCGCGAGCGCGCCTTCGCTTCGCCGCCCGGCACGCTGCTGCACCAGGACCTGACCCTGGCCGAGCGCGTACTGCGCGACCTGGCGAATGACGACACCCAGGCCATCCGCATCGACTCGCGGCTGCAGTTCGAGCACCTGAGCGCCTTCGGCAAGCTCTTCACGCCCGGCGCCGTGGCCAAGCTGGCGCACTACCAGGGCGAGCGGCCGATCTTCGATCTGTGCAGCATTGATGAAGAGATTCGCCGCGCACTGGCGCGCCGCGTCGAGCTCAAGAGCGGCGGCTACCTGGTCATCGACCAGACCGAAGCCCTGACCACGGTGGATGTCAACACCGGCGGTTTCGTCGGAGCGCGCAACTTCGACGACACCATCTTCAAGACCAACCTCGAGGCGGCCGGCGCAGCCGCCCGGCAACTGCGCTTGCGCAACCTGGGCGGCATCATCATCGTCGACTTCATCGACATGACGCGCGAAGACCACCAGGCCGCCGTGCTGTCCGAGTTTCGCAAGCAGTTGGCGCGTGACCGCACGCGCACCACGGTGAGCGGCTTTACGCAGCTCGGTCTGGTCGAGATGACGAGAAAGCGAACCCGCGAGAGCCTGGCCCACATGCTTTGCGAACCCTGCCCGACCTGCGAGGGCCGCGGCCAGATCAAGACCGCGCGCAGCGTGTGCTACGACATCCTGCGTGAAGTGCTGCGCGAGGCACGCCAGTTCGACCCCAAGGAATTTCGCGTTGTCGCCAGCGCGGCCGTGGTCGAGATGTTGCTCGACGAAGAGAACCAGCACCTGGCCGGGTTGTCGGAGTTCATCGGCAAGCCGATCTCGTTGTCGGTGGAGCCGAGTGCGAATCCGGAGCAATACGACATCGTTCTGCTGTAAGGCGTCGGGCGCCGTGCCTGCAGTGCGCCCGCCGCTCAGCGGCGGTCTTTGCAGGCTCGCGATCCCACGGACAACAGCGGGCGTCTGTTTTCGGCGCACGTTGCGGACGTTCGTTTCCGCGCGTTCGTGGACCACACCGGCCGAGGCCACCGGGTGCCCGCCTCCGCGAATGTCCTCCGCCCTAGGCTGCGCCCAGGGCTCCCCCTTTATTTCGCTGCGCAGAGTGCCCCACCGTCCTGATCCGATGCCAGTGGGCTGTTCGCGGGTGGAGGGCCTCCCAAACCCGAGGCCGGGGCCGCCGGGTGCCCGCCGCCGCG
>JANNGJ010000241.1:0-3182 GCA_031403815.1 Burkholderiales bacterium
TTGTCGAAGACGTTGGCGACGACGATCTCGTGGTCGTTCCAGGCCGTGTGGGTGAAGGCGCCGCGGCCGTTGCAGTCGCCCACGGCCCACACGCCTTCGGCGCTGGTGCTGCGGCATTGCTCGTCCACGGTGATGTAGCCGCGTGCGTCGGTGGCGATGCCGGCGGCGTCCAGCCCGATGCCATCGGTATTGGCGCGCCGGCCCACGGCCAGCAGCACATGGCTGCCGGCGATCGGCGGCATGTCGGTGGCGCATTCGGCGCCGATGGCGATCTGCTGGCCCAGGCGTGACAGCGACAGGCACGCGGCACCGAGTTCGATGCGGATGCCCTCGGCCTGCAAGATGGCGCGGATGCCGTCGGCCACGTCTTCGTCTTCGCGCGGCAGCAGGCGCGGCGAGCGCTCCACCACCGTCACCTGCGCGCCCAGGCGGCGCATCACCTGTGCGAACTCCAGACCGATGTAGCTGCCGCCGACGATCACCAAGTGCTCGGGCACGGCATCGAGCTGCAGTACTGAGACGTTGTCCAGGGTCGGGATGTCGTGCACGCCCGGCAGGTCGGGCAGCACCGCGCGGCCGCCCAGATTGAGAAAGATGCGCGGCGCCGTGAGCGCGCGGCCACCCACCTGCAGCGTGCGCGGAGCGGTGAAGCGCGCTTCGCCGACGACGACCTCGGTGTGCTTCAGCACGCGCATCCAGGCCTCGACGCCTTCAGTCGAAGCCTTCACGATGGCGTCCTTGCGCGCCTTCACGCGCGCCATGTCCACGCGCAACTCGCCGGTCGAAAAACCGAACTCCGCCCCGCGCCGCGCCAGGTGGATGGCACGGGCGCTGGCCACCAGGGTCTTGGTCGGCACGCAGCCGACGTTGACGCAGGTGCCGCCGAAGGCGCCGCGTTCGATGATCGCCGTGCGCAGGCCTTCCTTGGCGCAGCGCGCGGCCAGCGCCGGACCGGCCTGGCCGGCGCCGACGACGATGGCGTCGAATGTTTCTGTGCTCATCGGTCGGGCCCTCCAGTGTGGGTCGCGAGGCGACCACGGGTGATTGCCATGGTATTCGCGTCAGCCCGGCGTGGCTGAACCGTTCAGGTCTGCCAGACCCGCGGCGGGTTCGGCGTCAGCCCCCAGGCAATGCGGCGCCATGCGGCACGCACCTGGGTCAGGAGCGCCATGGCCGGCTCAACGCGCGGCGCCAGAACGCGCAGCACCACGACCTGCCGGTGCGGGCTGGTGGCACCGCAGCGCAAGGCCAATGGCGAAGCCGTGGCGCAATCGCGCGCGGCGTCCAAGAGAGCCTCCCGCCGCGCATCGGCCAGTGCCGAGCCGCCAGCAAACCAGGCGGTGGCCATCACGGGCTGGCCAGCCAGGCCGAGCGGTGAATCGAGCAGGCGCGTGTCGTCGGCTGCAATGCGCCCGCGCTCGAGCCAACCGCCGGGAATCTCCAGGTGTTGCGTGAAGTGGCCGGCGTCGAAGGGCTCGCCCGCGGTAGGCAGGCCCAGGGCCAAAACGTCCCAGCCCAGCGTCTCTGCCCCCTCGGCCAGCTCCAGCCGCAGCGCGTTCTCGGCCAGGCAGCCGCGGTAGGCGATGGTCTCCAGCGGCAGCCACTCCAGCCGTGCGCCGGCCGCCACGCGCAGCACGGCGCGCTGTGCCGCCGGCGCACCGCGGCTGCGGTAAAAGCGCGTCGCGCCAGGCGTCGTGATGAGGGCATGGGTGCCCGGCTCGAGCGTGGCCGCGATCTCCAACTGGTCACCGCCGACGATGCCCCCGGGCGGGTGCACCAGCACGTGGTGGCAGATGCCTGGCCCCTCGGGGTAGAGGCGTTGCAACACGCGCAGCGGCCCTTCGTGGCGATCCAGCGCGATCGTGCGCTCGCCGTCGCGCGTGTAGTGAAGTGAGAGGTGGCCGCGCCAGTGGCCCAGTGTTGACGGCGCCAAGCCGGCCGCCGTATCAGGTCGCATGCCAGAAGCCCTGGTGCAAGGCGGCAATCTCGGCCTCGACTTCGGCGAACGGACCGAACACCTGCACCGGCTTCTGCCCGGCCTGGAACACGGCGCGGCAGGGCAGGTCCAGGGTCGGGTTGTCGGGGTGGTCGCCGGTCAGCGCGCGCAAAGCCTGCTCGCTCAGGCCATAGACCAGGCGGCCGATGTGGGCCCAGTACTGCGTGCCGGCACACATCGCGCAAGGCTCGACGGTGGTGACCAGGGTGCACTGCCACAGCATGGCGGCATCAAAGCGCTGCGCCGCTTCGCGCGCCGCCACCGCCTCGGCATGGTTCACGCTGTCGACATTGCCCTGCTCCAACAGCACGGTCTCGCCATCGACCGCGACCAGCAGCGCACCGAAGGGGTGCTTGCCTTGCGCCATCGCCACCTGCGCCACGCCGTTGGCGCGGCGCAGGTGGCGCAACATCTGCTCGTGCGTCACGCGGCCTGCGAGCCGCGGTGGGCCCAGCCCGTGGTGCGCTTCTCGACCCACGAGAACAGCTCATACATCGCCATCGCCATGGCCCCAATGGTGACCAGGCCGGCAAAGGCCAGGGGCATGCGCTGCTGGCTGCCGGCGCTTTGCATCAGGTAGCCGATGCCGCTGTCGCCGGCGGTCATTTCGGCCAGCACGGTGCCGACGAAGGCCAAGGTGATGGCCACCTTCAGGCTGGCGTAGAAGTAGGGCATGGAGCGCGGCAGGCCCACCTTGATCAACACATCCCAGCGCTTGGCGCCGAGCACGCGCAACACGTCCTCCAACTCGGGCTCCAGGGTGGCCAGGCCGGTGGCGATGTTCACGGTGATGGGGAAGAAGCTGATCAGGAAGGCGGTGAGGATGCCGGGCCCCAGGCCAATGCCGAACCACACCACCAGGATCGGCACCACCGCGGCCTTGGGCACGGCGTTGAACGCGACCATCAGCGGGTAGATGGCGGCGTAAGCCAGCCGGCTGCTGCCGATCAGGAAGCCGAGCATCACGCCGACGACGATGCTCAGCGCAAAGCCGACCATCGTCACCCAGAAGGTTTTCCAGGCGGCTTCGAGCAGCGGGCCGCGAAACTCGAAGAACTGCTGGCCGATCTGCGTCGGGCTGGGGAAGATGAACTCAGGAATGTTGAAGACCATCACCACCAGCTGCCACAGCACCAGCACGGCCGCCAGCAGCACCAGCGGCGACCAGCGCTCCATTTGCCGGGTG
>JANNGJ010000242.1:0-4506 GCA_031403815.1 Burkholderiales bacterium
CTGACAGAATTGCGCTGGCAGGTGACGCAGGCGGTGTTGCAAGGCGAGGCGCTGAGTCTGATGCTGAGCAATGCCGCCGGGCAGGGCAGCCGCGAAGTGACGCTGGACCTTGGCCGCATTGACAGCCGCGAAGTCGACGCCGGTCTGATGCGACGTGTCGGCCTGGGTGCGCCCTACAGCCAGGCCGAGCTTGGCGCGGTCAAGGCCGGCGGGCCTGCTGATCTGGCGGGCCTGAAGCAGGGTGATCGGGTGCTGCGCGTCGACGGCGTGGGCGTCGTCGATGCCCAGCAGTTGCGCGAAGCCATTCGCCGCCTGTCGCCTGACGGCACGGCCACGCCTGCGCTCTGGCAGGTCGAACGCAAAGGCAGCCCGCTCGACGTTTTGGTAGCACCGCGGGTGATGAGCGAGGGCGGCCAGCGCTTTGGCCGCGTTGACGCCTTCGTCGGCCGCGCCCCCGAGATGGTGACGGTGCAACTCGGCCCGATCGACGGCCTGGCACAGGGCGCGGCACGGACCTGGGAGGTGTCGGTGTTGACGGTCAAGATGCTCGGCAAGATGCTGATCGGCGAAGCATCGCTGAAGAACTTGTCGGGGCCGCTGACGATCGCCGACTACGCGGGCCAGTCGGTGCAACTCGGGCTGGCCTACTACCTCGGTTTCCTGGCTCTGGTCAGTGTCAGCCTGGGCGTGTTGAACCTGCTGCCGCTGCCCATGCTCGATGGTGGGCACCTCATGTATTATCTTTTTGAGGCTGTGACGGGCCGCCCGGTCTCTGAGCTGTGGCTCAAGTGGCTTCAGCGCGGCGGCGCGCTGATCATGCTGCTGCTGATGTCCCTCGCCCTTTCCAACGATGTGGCCCGCCTGCTGGGCCTGCACTGACGCGCTGCGCCCCCCCCTCGATGCACTTCACTTCCGCCTCCAACCTGCTGCGACCGGTCGCAGCTGTCGTCCTGGCTCTCGGCGCACTTGCCGCCGCGCCAGTGGCCCGCGCTGCCGACCCGTTCGCCATCGTCGACATCCGCATCGAAGGCCTTCAGCGCACCGACCCAGGCACTGTGTTTGCGTCGCTGCCGTTCCGGGTAGGTGACACCTACAGCGACGACAAGGGGGCTGCCGCCTTGCGTGCGTTGTTTGCCACGGGCCTGTTCAAGGACGTGCGCATCGAGATCGACGGCAAGATCCTGGTGGTCGTGGTCGAGGAGCGGGCCATCATCGCCGCGGTGACTTTCGTTGGGCTCAAGGAGTTTGACAACGACACCCTGGCCAAAGCCTTGCGCGATTCAGGCATCGGCGAAGGCTTGCCCTTTGACCGCGCCCTGATCGACCGTGCCGAGCAGGAGGTCAAGCGGCAGTACCTGACGCGCAGCCTCTATGGCGCCGAGGTGGTGACGACGATCACGCCCTTGGAGCGCAATCGCGTCAACGTCAGCTTCACGATGACGGAAGGCGACGCGGCCAAGATCAAGGAGATCCGCATCGTCGGCAGCAAGGTGTTCTCCGAGAGCACCCTGCTCGGCCTGCTGGAGCAGACCACCGGCGGCTGGCTGACCTGGTACACCAAGACCGACCGCTACGCACGCAGCAAGCTCAACGCCGACCTAGAGACGATCCGCGCGCACTACACCAACCGCGGCTACCTGGAGTTCGAGATTGAGTCGACGCAGGTCACGATTTCGCCGGACAAGCAAGACATCAGCATCACGGTCACCGTGCGCGAGGGCCAGCGCTACACGGTGACAGCAGTCAAGATGGAGGGCGACTTCCTGGGCAAGGAGGACGAATTCCGCCGCTTGGTGCGCATCAAGCCCGGTGAGCCCTACCGCAGTGAGGACGTCGCCACCACCACCAAGCTGTTCGGTGATCTCTATGGCTTGTATGGCTACGCCTTTGCCCGCACCCAGGCCCGCCCGGAGATCGACCGCGTCAATGCCCAGGTGGCCGTTGTGCTGGTCGCTGAGCCACAAAGGCGGGTCTATGTGCGGCGCATCAACGTCGCCGGCAACAACCGATCGCGCGACGAGGTCGTGCGGCGCGAGTTCCGCCAGTTCGAGTCGGCCTGGTACGACGGCGGCAAGATCAAGCTATCGCGCGACCGCGTTGACCGTCTTGGCTACTTCAAGGATGTCGAGGTCGAGACCGAAGAGGTCCTAGGCAGCGCAGACCAGGTCGACTTGACACTGAAGGTGACTGAGAAACCCACCGGCAACTTGCTCGTCGGCGCTGGCTATTCCAGCAGCGACAAGGTCTCGTTCACAGCCTCGATCAAGCAGGAGAACGTGTTCGGTACCGGCAACTACCTCGGGATTGAACTCAACACCAGCAAGTCGAACCGCACCTTGGTGCTGTCGACCGTGGACCCCTACTTCACCGTCGATGGCATCTCGCGCGCCATCGACGTGTTTTACCGCACCACCAAGCCGATCAACAGCCAGGGCGAGGAGTACCAGCTGGTGACACCCGGCGCGACGATCCGCTTGGGCGTGCCGTTCTCGGAGTTCGACACCGTCTTTGTTGGCTTGGGTTTCGAGTCCACGCGCATCAACGGCAACGTCACGAACAAGAGCTACCGCGACTACCGCGAGCTCTATGGGGCCTCCAGCACGGCAATCCCCTTGACCCTCGGTTGGGCGCGAGACAGCCGCGACAGTGCCATTTCGCCCACGGTGGGCATCTACCAGCGCGTCAACCTTGAGTGGTCGATCGCGGGCGACGTGCGCTACCTGCGCGCTAACCTACAGTATCAACATTACTTCCCCATCACGAACCGCATCACGCTGGGCTTGAACAGCGAGCTCGGGTGGGGCAAGGGGCTGGGCAGCAAGCCCTATCCAATCTTCAAGAACTTCTTCGGCGGTGGCCTGGGTTCGGTGCGGGTGTTCGAGCAGGGCTCGCTGGGTATCGTCGACGTGACCAACAACTACATCGGCGGCAATCGCAAGCTCAACGTCAACGCCGAGCTCTACCTTCCCGTTCCAGGAGGCGGCAATGACAAATCACTGCGCCTGTTCGGTTTCCTGGATGCCGGCAACGTATGGGGCGAGAACGAAAAGATCACTGGCGACACCTTGCGGGCGTCGACTGGTGTGGGCCTGTCCTGGATCTCCCCGGTCGGTCCGTTGAAGCTCAGCTGGGGCACGCCACTGCGCAGTCAGCCGAGCGATAGAATCCAAAAGTTTCAATTCCAGATCGGGACTGCTTTCTGATGACCATGATGAAGAACCTCGCTGCTGCAGCGATGCTCGCGCTTGCCACGACGGGTGCGCAGGCCCAGGAATTGAAGATCGGCTACGTCAACAGCGAGCGTGTGTTGAAGGAAGCCAATCCGGCCAAAGCCGCGCAGGCCAAGTTGGAGACCGAGTTTGGCAAGCGTGAGAAAGACCTGGCTGACGTGGCCAACCGCTTGAAGGCCGCGGCCGACAAACTCGACAAGGACAGCCCGACCCTGTCCGACGCCGAGAGGACGCGTCGTCAACGCGACCTGGTTGAGCAGGATCGCGAATTCCAGCGCAAACGGCGCGAGTTTCAGGAAGACCTGAACCAGCGCAAGAACGAAGAACTGTCGGGCGTGGTCGAACGCGCCAACAAGGTCATCAAACAGATCTTCGACAGCGAAAAGTACGACTTGATCCTGCAGGATGCCGTGCATTGGAGCCCGCGCGTCGATATCACCAAGAAGGTGATCGACGCGCTGAATGCCGGCAAGTAAGCGCCGGCCCGCGACCGGTAAGGCCACGCCCAGATCATGAAAGCGCGGCGATGCGCGTGACCATCGCCGATATCGTGGCCCGGCTCGGCGGCGAATGTGTCGGTGATGCCGCGTTGACAATCACCCGCATCGCCACACTTGAGGGCGCCACCCCGGACGCGATTGGCTTCTTGGCCAACCCGCGTTACCGCGCTCAGCTTGAGACCACCCAGGCCGGCTGTGTCATCGTCGCACCGGCCCTGCGCGAAGAGGCAGCGCGCCGCGGCGTGGCCATCGTCACCCCTGACCCCTACCTCTACTACGCTCGCCTGTCGCAGTGGTGGGTGGCCCGTGTGCGGCCGGCCGACCCGGCCGGGGTCCATCCCAGTGCCGTCGTTCACCCCAGCGCACGCATCGACCCCAGTGCAAGCGTCGGGCCGTTGGTCAGCGTTGGCGCAGGCGCCACCGTCGGCGCCGCAAGCCGCGTCGGTGCCCGCGTCGTGATCGGCGACGGCTGCCACATCGGCCAGCGCTGCATCCTGCACGCGGGCGCTGTCATCGGTGCCGACGGTTTCGGCTTCGCGCCCGTGGAGGGCCGGTGGGAAAAGATCGAGCAGCTCGGTGGCGTGCGCATCGGCGACGACGTCGAGATCGGCGCCAACACCTGCATTGACAGGGGCGCCATCGACGACACCGTGATTGAAGACGGCGTCAAGTTGGACAACCTGGTGCAGATCGGCCATAACGTGCGCGTCGGCGCCCACAGTGCCATGGCCGGCTGCGTCGGCATTGCCGGCAGCACCCGCATCGGTGCCCACTGC
>JANNGJ010000243.1:0-7898 GCA_031403815.1 Burkholderiales bacterium
GCTGTTGATTTACCTAGACACCCTCCGAGCGGCGGACGCAGGCGCCGCATTGCTGGCCTGCGCTGTGGTTGCGCTGCTGATGGCGCTGTGGCTGCGGCGCCGGCTTGGTGGCTATACGGGCGACACCCTGGGCGCCACGCAACAGTTGGCGGAGCTCGCGATCTACCTGGCGTTGGCTGCGCAATGGCCGTGAGCGCCATCGTCGTGTGGCGTCATCCACGACCCGACGGCGCTGAGGGCCATTGCATCGGTCGCACCGACCTGCCAGTTGATCGGCGCCGCGCCAAGCGCTTGGCGCACCGCATTCGCGACTATGCGCGGCGTGAGGGTCTGCCGCGCGTGATCTGGACCTCGCCGCTCGAACGCGGCGTGGCGGTGGGGCGCTGGCTGCGGGCCTTCGGCTTCGTGCACCGGGTCGATGGCGATTTGGCGGAGATCGACTTCGGCCGCTGGGACGGGTTGCCCTGGCGGGCCGTCGCACCGCTCGAGGTCGCGGTGTGGGAAGCGGATTTTTTGCACCACGCCGCCGGCGGCGGCGAGTCTTTGGCCGGCTTGATGCGGCGCATACGGCGCTTTGTCGAAGCCCGTGATGGCGCTGCCTTGGTGGTTGGCCATGCCGGCTGGATCAGCGCTTGGCGCTGGCAGTGCGAGCGGCCTCAGGCGGTGCCGAGCGCAAGCGAGTGGCCGCGCTCGGTACGCTACGGTGAGCGCGTCAGCGCGTCATCGGTGCTCATTCGCTGAGCGTCTTGGGCTCGAACGCACACGTCGGCGCCACCTGACACTGCCAGCACAGCGGCTTACGCGCCTGGCAGATGTAGCGGCCGTGCAGGATCAGCCAGTGGTGGGCATGGACGCGATACGGCCCTGGCACCACGGCCTCCAACCTCATCTCCACGGCATGCGGGGTCGCGCCCTGTGCCAGCCCTGTGCGATTGGCGACCCGAAAGACATGGGTGTCGACCGCAAAGGTCGGCTCGCCAAAGGCCACGTTGAGGATCACGTTGGCGGTTTTGCGGCCGACGCCCGGCAGTCCTTCCAGCGTCTCACGCGTTCGCGGCACCGTGCCACCGTGGCGCTCCAGCAGCAGGCGGCAGGTCTCGACCAGGTTCTTCGCCTTGGTGCGGAACAGTCCGATGGTCTGGATCTGCGCGGCGACTTCATCGACCCCAAGGGCCAGCATCTGGCGCGGTGTTGGTGCCAGGGCAAACAACTTGCGCGTGGCCTTGTTGACGCTGATGTCGGTGGCCTGCGCCGACAGCAAGACCGCGGCCAGCAGTTCAAAGACGCTGCTGAACGCCAGTTCCGTCACCGGTTGCGGGTTGGCTTGCTGCAGCGTGGCGAAGAAGACCTCGGTGTCGGCGGGCGTCATGCTCACGGCTGGGTCCGCTCGCGCGCCCGATTCATGGCCGCTTCGATCACAGCACGCTTGCGCTCCAGGGCCGCCGGGTCGGTCAGGTTGCTGGCAGCGCCAAGGTCAGCCAGCTTGATGCGGGCCTTGTCAGCCAGTCGCTCATCGTTCTCGCGTTGGTCCCGGTCGGTACGCAGCACATGCAGCGCGTAGCGCTGGCGCGCTTCTTCGGCCTGCGCCGGGCTCCATGCGGCCCAGCCGCTGGCGCCGGGCGTGGCGGCTTCGAGCGCAATGCAGTCGACGGGGCAGACGGGAATGCACAGCTCGCAGCCGGTGCACAGTGCTTCGATCACGGTGTGCATGAGCTTGGGCGCGCCGATGATGCAGTCCACCGGACAGGCCTTGATGCACAAGGTGCATCCGATGCACCAGTCCTCGTCGATCACGACCATCTTGCGCGGGCCCTCGACGCCATGGGCCGGGTTCAGCGCCGTGATTTCCTGGCCGGTGAGGGCCGCCAGGCGCGCGATGCCTTCGGCGCCGCCGGGGGGGCACTGGTTGATGAGCGCCAGGCCAGCAGCGATGGCTTCGGCATAGCCCCGGCAATCGGGGTAGCCGCAGCGCGTGCACTGGGTTTGCGGCAGCGCGTCGTTCAGGCGCGCTGCGAGGTCGGCGATGCTCACCGCCGGATTATCGGCGCGGCGTTGCCTTCTTCTTCGGGGCCGCCTTGCGCGCAACGGGCTTGGACCGTGGCGCTGCGGCAGAGGCGCCACTGCCGAAGCGGGCGATGAAGTCGACCACTTCAGGGTGCACCTGATCACGCCAGCGGCGGCCAGAGAAGATGCCGTAGTGACCTGCCCCTACAGCGTCGTAGTGGCGCTGACGCGCCTTCGGCACACCGGTGCACAAGTCGTGCGCGGCGCGGGTCTGGCCGGCGCCGGAAATGTCATCGAGTTCGCCTTCGATCGTCATCAGCGCCGTGGTCTTGATGTCTTGCGGTCGCACCAGCTTGCCGGCCACCTGCCAGGTCCCGTTGACCAGGGCGAAGTCCTGGAACACCGTCTTGATGGTGTCGAGGTAATACTCGGCGGGCATGTCGAGCACGGCGTTGTACTCGTCGTAGAACTGGCGATGGCTCTCGGCGCTGCTGTCGTCGCCGCGCACCAAGTCGAGGAAGTAGTCGTAGTGCGAGGTGGCATGGCGGTCGGGGTTCATGGCCACGAAGCCGGTGTGTTGCAGGAAGCCCGGGTAGACCTGCCGTGTCGCGCCAGGGAAGTTCTGCGGCACGCGGTAGATCACGTTGTGCTCGAACCATTCATGGCTCTTGTTCATCGCCAGGTTGTTCACCGCCGTCGGCGACTTGCGCGCGTCGATCGGGCCGCCCATCATGATCATGGTGCGCGGCGTGAACTCGCCGCGGCTGGCCATCAGTGAGATGGCGGCCAGCACCGGCACGGTGGGCTGGCAGACCGAGATCACATTGACGTCGGGGCCGATGTGGCGAATGAACTCCTGGATGTAGGCCACATAGTCGTCGAGGTGGAACGGGCCTTTGTCCGCCGGCACCATGCGGGCGTCGGTCCAGTCGGTGATGAAGACCTTGTGGCCCGTCAGCAAACTCTTGACGGTGTCGCGCAGCAGCGTCGAGTGGTGGCCGGACAGTGGCGCCACAAGCAGAACCACGGGCTGGGTCTTCATCCGTGTCAATGCCGACGGGTCGTCGGTGAAACGCTTGAAGCGCAACAAGCGGCAAAAGGGCTTGTCGATCGACACCTGTTCCTGCACTGCGACGTTGACGCCATTGACCATCGCCGAAGTGATGCCGAACTCCGGCTTCTCGTAGTCCTTGGCCAGCCGGTGCATCAGGTCCAGGCCGGCTGACACGCGCTGCGCCATCGGCGTGTGCGCGAAGGGCGACAGCGGGTGGTTGTACAACTTGGACGAGGCGCTGGCGAACTCCGAAAAGGGGGCCATCAGCGCGCGCTGCGTTTCATAAAGCTGGTACAGCATGCTTCGTCTCCGTCAAGTCTGCACTTTTGTGCAGTGCAACAAATATACCTTGCTTGTACCCATCTTGCGCCCTGCCGTGGCGGGCGAAGGTGCAAGAAGGCGGGCAAAGGCGATCGTCATCTCGACTTTGTCGCCCACGCGACAGGGCTGGCGCGCTACATGACCGCGGCGATTGCTGCAGCCACAGCGGCCAGGTTCTTGTGGTTCAAGGCCGCGACACAGATGCGGCCGGAGTCGACGCCGTAGACACCGAACTCGCTGCGCAGGCGTTGCATCTGCGGTGCACTCAGGCCCGAATAGCTGAACATGCCCTGCTGGCGGGTGATGTAGCCCAGATCGCCTTGGACACCGGCGGCCGTCAGCCGCTCGACAAGGGCATGGCGCATGGTCTTGATGCGACCGCGCATGCCGGCCAGCTCTTGCTCCCACTGCGTGCGCAGCGCAGCGCTGGCCAGGACCGTGGCGACGATCTGCGCGCCATGGGTCGGCGGGTTCGAGTAGTTGGTGCGAATCACCACCTTGAGTTGCGACAGGACGCGCTTGGCTTCGTCGCCGCTGGCGCAGACCACGCTCAGCGCACCGACGCGTTCGCCATAGAGTGAGAAGCTCTTGGAAAACGAGGTCGCGACGAAGAAGTCCTGGCCGCTGGCGACAAACCAACCAACGGCCGCGCCGTCTTCGGCCAGGCCATCGCCGAATCCTTGGTAGGCCATGTCCAGAAACGGCACCAGGCCGCGCGCTTGGCACAGCGCCACGACTTCGGCCCACTGGGTCGGCGTCAAGTCACAGCCGGTCGGGTTGTGGCAGCAGGCGTGGAGCACGACGATGGTGCCAGCGGCCGCTGCATCGAGCGCAGCCCGCATGGCGGCGAAGTCGACGCCGCGGGTGGCGGCGTCGTAGTAGGGGTAGCTGGCCACGGCAAAGCCGGCGTTGGTGAACAGCGCGCGGTGGTTTTCCCAGCTCGGGTCGCTGATCAACACCGTGGCCCCTGGGCTCACGCGCTTGAGCAGGTCGGCTCCGATCTTCAGTCCGCCGGTGCCACCCACTGCTTGTACGGTGGCCACGCGGCCGGCCATGACAGGCGCACAGTCGACGCCGAAGACCAGGCGCTGCACTTCGCCGTCATAGGCGGCAATGCCATCGATCGGCAAGTAGCCGCGCGGGTTGGCCGCGTGCACCAGCTCTTGCTCAGCGGCGGCGACACAGGCCAACAGCGGCAGCTTGCCGTTCTCATCGGTGTAGACGCCCACACCGAGGTTCACCTTGCTCGGGTTCGGGTCGGCTGCGAACTGCTCGTTCAATCCCAGGATCGAGTCGCGCGGCGCCATTTCGACGTTCGAGAACAGGCTCATGGCAGGGCCCGTCCGGCCGCCCGCAGGGCACTGCGCGCCCCCTCGGGGGTCAGCAATCGAAGTGTGTGTTGGGGCTTCATAACAAGGCGGCGGCAGCAAGCGGGGAGGGGTGCAGCGCCGCATTGCGGTACGCTGCTCGGTAGTTCTGATTTTATGGGCCAAGGCCAAGGCGTTTCGAATGTCGATTGTTTCCGAACCCCTGCACCCTGCATTGCTGCCCGCCGCGGCGACAGGCGAGGGCGTTTTCGTGGGCTTCCCGGACTCGCCCTTCCAGTTGTTCCAGCCCTACGCGCCGGCAGGCGACCAGCCCGCGGCGATTGACCAGTTGGTCGAGGGCATCAAGGACGGCCTGGCCTACCAGACCCTGCTCGGGGTCACCGGCTCGGGCAAGACCTTCACGATGGCCAATGTGATCGCGCGACTGGGCCGCCCGGCCATCGTCTTCGCCCCCAACAAGACCCTGGCCGCCCAGCTGTACAGCGAGTTCCGCGAGTTCTTTCCCAAGAATGCTGTGGAGTACTTCGTCAGCTACTACGACTACTACCAGCCCGAGGCCTATGTGCCTCAGCGCGACCTGTTCATCGAGAAAGACAGCGCGATCAACGAGCACATCGAGCAGATGCGCTTGTCGGCCACCAAGAGCGTGCTCGAGCGGCGTGACGTGATCATCGTGGCGAGTGTTTCCGCGATCTACGGCATCGGCAAGCCCGAGGACTACACCCAGATGCGCTTCATGGTGCGGGTGGGCGACAAGATTGGCCAGCGCGACGCCATCGCGCAGCTGATCCGCATGCAGTACACGCGCAACGAGACCGACTTCTCGCGCGGCACGTTTCGTGTGCGCGGCGATGTGATCGACGTGTTCCCAGCCGAGCACTCCGAGCTGGCCGTGCGTATCGAGATGTTTGACGACCAGATCGAGTCGCTGCAATTGCTGGACCCGCTCACCGGACGCATCCGGCAGAAGGTGCCGCGCTTTGTCATCTACCCCGCCAGCCACTACGTCACGCCGCGCGAGCGCGTGCTGGCCGCGATTGAGACCATCAAGGCCGAGCTGCGAGAACGCGTGGCCGAGTTCGTCGCTGCCGGCAAACTCGTCGAAGCCCAACGGCTCGAACAGCGCACGCGCTTCGATCTGGAAATGATGCAGGAGGTGGGGCATTGCAAGGGCATCGAGAACTACACCCGGCACTTGTCGGGAGCCAAGCCGGGTGACCCGCCGCCGACCATGGTCGATTACCTGCCCAGCGACGCGCTGATGTTCCTCGACGAAAGCCATGTCCTGATCGGTCAGTTCGGTGGCATGTACAACGGCGATCGGGCGCGCAAGTCCACCCTGGTCGAGTACGGCTTTCGCCTGCCCAGCGCGCTCGACAACCGGCCGCTGAAGTTCGACGAGTTCGAGCGCAAGATGCGCCAGGCAGTGTTTGTCTCGGCCACGCCCGCGGCCTACGAGCAGCAGCATGCCGGCCAGGTGGTCGAGCAATTGGTGCGACCCACCGGCCTGATCGACCCGGTGGTCGAAGTGCGGCCGGCGACGCACCAGGTCGACGATGTGTTGCAGGAGATTCGCCTGCGCACGGAGGTCAACGAACGTGTGCTGATCACGACCTTGACCAAGCGCATGGCCGAGCAGCTCACGGACTACCTGGCTGACAACGGCGTCAAGGTGCGCTACCTGCACAGCGACATCGATACCGTGGAGCGGGTCGAGATCCTGCGTGACCTGCGCCTGGGGCTGTTTGACGTCCTGGTCGGCATCAATCTCTTGCGCGAGGGCCTGGACATTCCCGAGGTCTCGCTGGTGGCCATCCTTGACGCCGACAAGGAGGGCTTCCTGCGCTCGGAGCGCTCCTTGATCCAGACGATCGGCCGGGCAGCGCGCCACCTCAGCGGCAAGGCCATCTTGTATGCCGATCGGATGACCGACTCGATGGCGCGCGCGATTGGCGAGACCGACCGCCGCCGCACCAAGCAGGTTGAGCACAACACGCTGCACGGCATCGTGCCGCGCAGCGTCGTCAAACAGGTGCGTGACTTGATCGACGGCGCGGTCTCGGCCAAGACCGCCAAGGACGACCTGCAGCGAGCCCATGCTGCCGCCGAAGTGGGGGCGATGAGCGAAAAGGATCTCGGCAAGCGTATCAAGCTGCTGGAGAAGCAGATGCTCGAACACGCCCGCAACCTGGAGTTCGAGAAGGCGGCGCGGGTGCGCGATCAACTGGCCCAACTTCGCGAACAGGCCTTCGGGGCGCCGGGTCACGACACGAATGTGGCGCCTTTGTCTGGCACCCCATGAAGGCAGCGCTTCGGCTGCTTCGGCGATGGCAGGGAACTTCCAGAGCTGAACCTGACCAAAACAGTCGGCTTCTGATAAACTTGACCAGACTGCTCGGAATTACACAAGGGTTAACCCGCTAATCGGGTTCACCGAAGCCGGTTCCGGGACTCAACTTGCGGGAGTTATTCATGCGTCTCACGACCAAAGGCCGATTTGCTGTCACGGCCATGATCGATCTCGGACTGCGCTCAACCAACGGACCCGTGGCCCTGGCGGCGATCAGTGCACGCCAGCAGATTTCCCTGTCCTATCTTGAGCAATTGTTTGGCAAGCTGCGCCGTGCCGAGTTGGTGGAGAGCACGCGCGGGCCGGGTGGCGGCTACTCGCTAGGGCGCAGCGCCGAGGCGATTACCGTGGCCGACATCATCGTTGCGGTGGACGAGCCGATCGACGCCACAGGTTGCGGCGGCAAAGAGAATTGCATGGGCGACGACAGCGGCAAGTGCATGACGCACGACCTTTGGTCTGCGCTGAACGCCAAGATGATCGACTTCCTCAGCGGCGTAACGCTGAAGAAGCTCGTCGATGAGCAAACCGCCAAGGGCGTGTCCATCGTGGAGCCGCCAATCAAGCGCGCCATCTCCTCGGCACCGGTTGTCAGGCCGATCCGCATCACCGCGCCGAACTCGGTGTTCGCCCTCGGCGCGGCAGCCGCCCTCGGCAAGTAATCACTTCAAGAGCAGTACCCGCAATGGACATGACACCCCACTTTCCGATTTACATGGATTACGGCGCCACGACGCCGTGCGACCCGCGCGTGGTCGACGCCATGGTGCCGTGGCTGCGCGAGCACAACCGCAACCCCGCGTCGCGCACCCACCCCAGGGGCGGGGAGGCGGAGGCGGCG
>JANNGJ010000244.1:0-1516 GCA_031403815.1 Burkholderiales bacterium
GTCCGGCATTGGGGCCGACTTCTGCGCCTTGAAGTCGGTCCAGACGGTGGTCGCACCCCCCTCGGCGTAGATCACACCGGGCGTGTCCGTGCGCTCCAGCGTGATGAAGGTGTCGAAGCTCGAACGGCCCGGATTGGCCACGTAGTGCCGGGCCAGCACGTCAGCGGGGAACTCAAGCTGGCGGATGAAGTTGCAGAAGGCGTTGACGATGACGGGGCCGACGCCGCTCGGGTTGGGAGCGGCACCGATCTTGAACAGCCACTCCAGGCGCACGATCTCCATGTAGCGGAAGTAGATCGTGTTGTTGACATGGCCCATGGCGTCCATGTCGCCCCAGCGGATCGGCATCAGCATGTGGTGGGTCAGCTTCTTCTCGGTGGGCAGTTCGAAGCGCATGGCGGCTACCTGGCCTCGATGCCGAGTTCATGCGCCATGCGCAAGACCAGCGTGCGCAACTCGGTCACTTCATCGGCCAGCCGGGTCTGTTCGGCCTTCAGGGCGGCCAGTTCACCGGCGCTGACGCCGGGCGGCACATCGCTGGTGTTGCCCGCCGCGGGAAGCGCCACCACGCCGCACAGCAGATGGGCCCAGCGCGCCTCGCGGGAGCCCGCCGCCCGCGGCAGCTTGAGCACGCGCGGCGGGAAGCGCTCGGCCAGCTCATCGAGGCACGCTTCGACGGCGGCGATGTCGGTGAAGCGGTGCAGGCGCTCGCAGTTCAGGCGCAGCTCGGCGGCGGTTTGCGGGCCGCGCAGCATCAGCACCGCGAGCACCGCCTCGGCCGCAGCCGAGACGCCCTGCACGCGGCCCAGGTTGTGCTCGAACTTGAGCACCCGGCTGCTGCTGCCCTCGAACACCAGGCTCAGGCCCTTCAAGCCATCGACGGCGGTCATCACCTCGGCATCGGTGGCTTCGATCACCGGCGCGCGCGCCGTTTTCTGGTTGCAGCCAGAGACAATGGCGTTGAGCGACAGCGGGTAGGTGTCGGGCACCGTGTGCTGCTTCTCCACCAGCACGCCCAGCACGCGGGCTTCGAGCGGGGTCAGGCTCCTCATGCTGAATTCACACCCCGAAGCCGTCGTCGGCGGCGACCACGGCGCCGTTCACGAAGTGGCTCTGGTTCGAACACAGCATCATGAGCACCACATCCAGGTCCTCGGGCTTGCCGATGCGCTTGCGTGGCAACATCTGAATCAGCTTCTGGCCAGCCTCTGTCGCCCATTGGTGGTGGTTGATCTCGGTGTCAATGTAGCCCGGGCACAGGGCGTTGACATTGATGCCGTGGCGGCCCCACTCCAGGGCCATGGCCTTGGTCATGTGGATCACCGCCGCCTTGCTCATGGCATACGCGCCGATCTGGCCGAAGGCGCGCAAGCCTGCCACCGAGGCGACGTTGACGATACGCCCGCCGGTGAAAGTGCCGGGCGCGGCGCCCTTGCTGCGCGCGATCATCCGCTTGGCAACTTCCTGGGCCACGAAGAAGGCGCCCCGGGCGTTGGTGTTCATGACGAAGTCGTAG
>JANNGJ010000245.1:0-1839 GCA_031403815.1 Burkholderiales bacterium
CCCGATCAAGGTGCGCAGCGCCTGCTCGCACCACCTGTGCCCGATCCTGGGCCGGGTCTGGATCGGCATCATGCCCAACGAGCACTCCAACCTGATCGGCCTGTCGAAGTACGCGCGCATCTGCGACTGGATCATGAGCCGACCGCAGATCCAGGAAGAAGCCGTGATCATGTTGGCCGACGAGTTGCAGGACCGCGTCAAGCCCAACGGGCTGGGCATCGTGATGGAGGCCGACCACTTCTGTATGCACTGGCGCGGCGTCAAGGACGATGAGTCGATGATGACCAACTCGGTGATGCGCGGCGCCTTCCTGAAGGACGCCAACCTGCGCCGCGAATTTCTGTCCCTGCTGTCAAAGAAAAACGGGAGCTGACCATGTTGGTACGTCTGATGTACGCCAGCCGCGCGGTGCCCGCGGTGGACCACGAAGAGCTGCTTGCCATCCTGAAGAAGAGCAAGGCCAACAACCCAAACGCCGGTATCACCGGCGTCCTGTGTTTTTCCGAGGGCATCTTCATTCAGGTGCTTGAGGGCGGGCGCAACGCAGTGAACATCCTCTACAACCGGATTTCAGCCGATAGCCGACACAGCGACGTGCTGCTGCTGACCTACGAAGAGATTGAAGAGCGGCGCTTTGCTGGCTGGTCGATGGGCCAGGTCAACATGGCGCGCCTGAACCCCGCCCTGCTACTGAAGTACTCGGAGTGCGCCCGGCTCGACCCTTACGCCGTGAGCGGCAAGGTGTCGATGGCGCTGTTCGACGAAATGGTGGCCACTGCGGCGGTCATGGGGCAGGGCTGACCAGACCCGGCCGCGCCCCACGCAGGGCCTGGGCCTCAAGCCAGCGCGTCGGCCCAGATCGTGCGCGCCCAGTGCCAGGCGTAGGTGCCTTCGAGCTCGGTCGGGCCGGGCGACACACCGCCTGAGCCGGCCACCGTCTTGAAGGTCTTCTCGGCCGCGACGTACTCATGCACGCTGGCAACGTGGATCACGTTCTTGGCGTCGGTGAAGCTGTAGCAGGTGTTGGTCAGCATCGGCGCTGGGTTGATCTCCCAGCCGGCCAACTCGGCGACGATGGCTGCCGCCGCCACCTTGGCGTGGCTGTTGGCCATGTGGCCGCTCTTCGGCATGCCCGGGGCAATCTGGATCGAATCGCCGAGCACGTGGATGTCTTTGGCGGCCGTGCTCTCGAAGCTCAGGTAATTGACGTTGCACCAGCGTGCGTTGGCATTGGCCAGGCCCGTCTGCACCGCGATGGCGCCGGCGCGCATGGTGGGCAGCACGTTGAGGACATCGGCTTTCACGTCGTCCTGCACCTCGAACTTGACCGTGTTGGTGCGCGCATCGACCGCCGTGGCCTTGTGCTGGCCGCGGTACTCGACCATGCCCGTGTACTGCTCGGCCCAGACCTTCTTGAACAACGGCCCCTTGCTGGTCACATCGGGGTTGGCGTCGAGGATCAGCACCTTGGATTTGGGCTTGGCGACCTTGAAGTAGCTGGCCACCTGGCAGGCCCGCTCGTACGGCCCCGGCGGGCAGCGGTAGGGCGCTTCGGGGATGGTGATGGCATACACGCCGCCGTCGGGCATGGCTTCAAGCTGGCGCCGCAGCGCCACCGTCTCGGGCCCGGCCTTCCAAGCCTGCAGGATGCGGCCTTCACCCTGGGCCGCGCGCAGCCCGGCAATGCTGTCCCACATCAGGTCGATGCCGGGCGACAGCACCAGCTTGTCGTAGGCGATGGTCGGCCCCGAGGCCAACACAGCGACCTTCTTCACCGGATCGATGCTGGCCACCATGTCCTTGATGACCCGCACGCCGTGGTTCTTGGCCAGCGTGGCG
>JANNGJ010000246.1:0-2802 GCA_031403815.1 Burkholderiales bacterium
GCGGATCAGTCAGGACCGCGCCCTGGAGAAGCGTTTTCTCAATGCCGCCGGCGTGCCGACAGCGCCCTGGCGGATCGTTGACGACGTGGCCGACCTGCAAGCCGCCGCTGCGGCGCTCGGCGTGCCGGCGATCCTCAAGACCACCCGGCTGGGCTATGACGGCAAGGGCCAGCTGCGCCTGCACGATGCCGGCGCGGCTGCCGCCGCTTTTGCGGAGACGTCGCCCAAGCCGTTGATCCTCGAAGGGTTTATCGATTTTTCCTGCGAAATATCGGTAATCGTCGCGCGCGGGCTGGACGGCGTCGTCGTGGCCTTCGACACCGTGCAGAACCGCCACCGCGACCATATTCTCGACCTCACGCTGGCGCCCGCCCCGATCCCTGACGACACCGCCGCGCGCGCCCAGGAGATCGCCCGAAAAATCGCGCACGAGATTGACCTCGTGGGATTGATGGCCGTCGAGATGTTCGTGGCGGCCGACGGCAGCGTGCTGGTCAATGAGCTTGCGCCGCGACCGCACAATTCCGGCCACTGGACCATCGATGCCTGCCCGGTCAGCCAGTTCGAGATGCACATCCGCGCCGTCGCCGGCCTGCCGCTGCCGGCCGCGACGCGCCACAGTGATGCGGTGATGAAGAACCTGGTCGGCCCGGCCGAAACCGCCTTATGGGGCGAGATTCTCGCCACCCCCGGCCTGATCCCGCATTTGTACGGCAAGGCCGAGGCCCGGCCCGGCCGCAAGATGGGGCATGTGACGCGGCTGTTTCCGCGCGGCGCCCTGCCCGGTGCCTTCGCCATTGCCGACGCCCTTGGCAAGCTGGCGGGCGAGGAAGCGGCGCAGTAGGGCAGCTCAGCCGACGTTGCGCGCCACCGCCACGACGCAGGCTTCGAAAGCCGCCAGGTCGGTCCAGCGAGCGGCGGCGGGGATGGTGCGGGTGACCAGGGTGCCGCCGGAGGCGATGATCGCGCCGTCGATCATCAGATTGTCGGCGAGCCCGTCGAATGCTTCCAGCAGCATGCCGTCCGGCCAGCCGCGCCGTCCCGGCGGTTGATCAGGAAGAACTGGTCGCGATCCTGAAGAAGAGCAAGGCCAACAACCCTAGGGCGGGTGTCACCGGCGTGCTCTGCTTCTCGGAAGGCATCTTCATCCAGGTGCTCGAAGGGGGGCGCAGTGCCGTGAACACGCTCTACAACCGGATTGCCGCCGACAGCCGGCACAGCGATGTGCTGCTGCTGAACTACGAAGAGATCGAGGAGCGGCGCTTTGCGGGTTGGTCAATGGGCCAGGTCAACATGGCACGCTTGAACCCCGCCCTGCTGCTGAAGTACTCGGAGTGCGCCAAGCTCGACCCCTACGCCGTGAGCGGCAAGGTCTCGATGGCGCTGTTCGACGAGCTCGTGGCCACCGCGGCCGTCATGGGGCAGGGCTGACAGCAACGCATTTCGCGCTGTCGACGTGCAGGCTCATCGCGAAGTGCGTGATCGGCCTGCCGCCCATATGCGGCAAGGGCACCCACCAGAACCACCAGTCGGTGTAGAGCTTGCTCGTCACCGGCACGGGCTCGACCATGCAGTGCCCCAGCGTGACCCGCGCGCTTCGAGCGCGGCCGCGGCCAGCACTTGGCCCGCGGCGTCGCGCATGACGACCCTCGCCTTGAGGACATCCGCCCAGAGCTGCCGGGGCGTGCGCCCCGCGTGGTCTTTCACCTGCAGCCAGACATCGCCATGCGTGTGCGCCTGCCACCAGCCATAGCCCAGCACCCCGGCGGCGAGCGCCGCGATGCCGAGCAACGCTCTCTTCACGCCAACGCGTCGGCCCAAATCGTGCGCGCCCAGTTCCAGGCGTAAACACCTTCGAGCTCGGTCGGGCCGGGCGACACACCACCCGAGCCAGCCACCGTCTTGAAGGTCTTCTCGGCCGCAACGTATTCATGCACGCTGGCGACGTGGATCACGTTCTTGGCGTCGGTAAAGCTGTAGCAGGTGTTGGTCAGCATCGGTGCCGGGTTGACGTCCCAGCCGGCGAGTTCGGCGACGATGGCGGCCGCTGCCACCTTGGCGTGGCTGTTGGCCATGTGGCCGCTCTTGGGCATGCCGGGTGCGATCTGGATCGAATCGCCGAGCACATGGATGTCCTTGGCCGCGGTGCTCTCGAAATTCAGGTAGTTCACGTTGCACCAGCGGGCGTTGGCATTGGCCAGGCCCGTCTGCACGGCGATGGCGCCGGCGCGCATCGTCGGCAGCACGTTGAGCACATCGGCCTTCACGTCGTCCTGCACCTCGAACTTGACCGTGTTGGTGCGCGCATCGACCGCCGTGGCCTTGTGCTGGCCGCGGTACTCGACCATGCCTTTGTACTGCTCGGCCCAGACCTTCTTGAACAACGGGCCCTTGCTGGTCACGTCGGGGTTGGCGTCGAGGATCAGCACCTTGGACCTGGGCTTGGCGACCTTGAAGTAGCTGGCCACCTGGCAGGCCCGCTCATAGGGCCCCGGCGGGCAGCGGTAGGGCGCCTCGGGGATGGTGATGGCATACACGCCGCCATCGGGCATGGCTTCGAGCTGGCGCCGCAGCGCCACCGTCTCAGGCCCGGCCTTCCAAGCCTGCAGGATGCGGCCTTCGCCCTGGGCCGCGCGCAGCCCGGCAATGCTGTCCCACATGAGGTCGATGCCGGGCGACAGCACCAGCTTGTCGTAGGCGATGGTCGGCCCCGAGGCCAACACAGCGACCTTCTTCACCGGATCGATGCTGGCCACCATGTCCTTGATGACCCGCACGCCGTGGTTCTTGGCCAGCGTGGCG
>JANNGJ010000247.1:0-12413 GCA_031403815.1 Burkholderiales bacterium
GTGGTTGCGGTGTTGCTGCACTGCTGATCAATCTGCGCCTCGACCGCCTCGGCCGTCAGCAGCGGGTCAACCAGGGCATCGATCTTGTTCAGGACCACGAAGCGGGTCATCGACTGGCCGCCGAGGTGGTCACGCCACACGGCCAGGTCCGACTTCGTCACGCCCGTGTCGGCACCGAGGATGAAAACCACCGCATGCGCCGCCGGCAGCAGCGACAAGGTGAGCTCCGGCTCTGCGCCGATCGCATTCAACCCGGGCGTGTCGAGCACGACCAGGCCGCGCTTGAGCAGCGGATGCGGGTAGTTGATGGCCGCATGGCGCCAGGCCGGCACCTCAACCAGGCCGTCGGCCACGATGGGTGGGTTGTCATCGGGCGCGTCGTCGTGCCACAGGCCGAGCGCCCGCGCCACATCAACGCTGACGGCCTTGGTGCGCGTCACTTCCGCCAAAGACTCGGCCAGGCGATCAGGGGAATCCGCATCCAGGCGGATGCGGGTCCACAGCTCCGGCTTTTCGCGCAGATCGGACAGCGACTGGGCTTCGAGCCGGGTGTCGATGGGCAGCAGGGCCAGCAGGGCCGGCGTGCCGGGCTCGTAGCCCAGCTCGACGGGGCACATCGTGGTGCGGCCGGGCGTGGCGGGCAAGATGCGGCGGCCGGTGTCGGCAAAGAAGATGGCGTTGATCAGCTCCGACTTGCCGCGCGAGAACTCGGCCACGAAGGCCACGCAGAGCCGGTCGGACGCCAAACGCTCGCGCAGGGCGGTGAGCTTGCGCTCGCTGCTCTCGTCAAGCAGGTCGTGTTCGAGCAGGAAGCGTGACAGGTCCGACGCCTGACGGTCGAGACCGCGGCGCCACACAGCGAGAGCGTCGAGTTGACCGGCGAGGGTGAGTTCCATGCAGAACGTCTGTGGGTGCGACTTGGCAACGCCAAGCTGGCGCCAAGTGATCCTAGCGCAAGGGTCTGGCCCGCCGCACTCGGCGATACATCTGCTGACAGCGCGCGGCGCGGCGCCGTGCAGCTTGTCGCGGATGGCCTGCGCGCCTCAGCGTTTCTGACAGCCCGGGCAAAAAAACGTCGCCCGCTGCCCCTGCAAGATGCGGCGCACGGTCGTCGCACAGCGTGGGCAGGGCAACCCGGCGCGGCCATAGACGCGGGCTTCGAGCTGATAGGCGCCGTCGCTGCCGTGGGCGTCGCGAAAGTCGCGCAACGAGGAGCCGCCGAGTTCAAGGGCTCGGCCCAAGGTCTTGCGCACACTGGCCAGCAGGCGCTCGGCGCGCGGGCGCGATAGCTGGCAGCAGCGCAGGCGCGGGTCGATGCCGGCATCGAACAGCGCCTCACAGGCGTAGATGTTGCCCGCGCCGACGATGATGTCGCCCGCCAGCAACGCCGCCTTCACCGCCGTGCGCCGCGGCCGCAGGGCGGCGTGAAACAGCGCGGGCGTCAGCCTCTCATCGAAGGGCTCGGCGCCGAGCCGGGCCAACAAGGTCGCTGCAGGTGCAGCATCGATCGCCGGCGACCAGACCACCGCCCCGAAACGTCGCGGGTCGGTCAGGCGCAAGGTGCCGCGGCTGGTGGCCAGATCGAAGTGGTCGTGCTTGCCGACCGAAGCCAGTTCGGCTGCGTCGGAGAAGGCCAGGGAACCGGACATGCCCAAATGCATCAACAAGCCACCTTCGCGGTCCTCGCACGGCCCGGGCTCTGCGGGCGCCAAGGGCAACCAGAGGTACTTGCCGCGCCGCGTCACGGCGCCAACACGGCGACCCATCAAAGCCTGCGGCAAGCAGCCGAGCGGCCAGCGCAAGGGCGAACCCAGGCGCACAGCCAGCACCTCAGCGCCGGCAATGCGCTCGGCAAAGCTACGGCGTGTGACTTCCACCTCAGGCAGTTCAGGCATGAATGGATGATAGGAGCGACGCCATTGAACGTCGGCGCTGCGCGGGGCTCCTAGAATCATCCGAACCGCGAAAGATCCTCGATGTCAGATGTCGCTTTGCCATTTCGCACCCTGAGGGGAGGCCGCGCGCCGGGCTTGGTCGCTGCCTTGCTGTGGTCCACCCTGGCCGTGGCGCAGACAGCGCCCGCGCGCTCCGCGCCGCCCGCCGCGGCGACGGCCACCGAGGCGAGCCCAGCTGGCGCCTCGGCCCTCGACGCGCCGCTCTTCTACCAACTCTTGATCGGCGAGATTGCGTTGCGCAACGGCGATGCTGGCAATGCCTATGCCGTGCTGCTCGACGCCGCCCGTCGCACCCGCGACGAGGCGCTGTTCAAGCGCGCCGTGGAGGTCGCGCTGCAGGCGCGCGCCGGCGACCAAGCGCTGGCTGCCACACGGGCCTGGCGCCAGACGCTGCCGGCGTCGCTCGAGCCCCTGCGCTACGAATTGCAGCTGCTGGCGACGCTGAACCGCGGCGCCGAGATCGCCGAGCCGCTCAAGCAGCTGTTGGCGCGTACGCCCGAAGCCGAGCGCGCAGAGCTGATCGCCGGCCTGCCGCGTGTGTTCCAACGCATGAGTGACAAGCGCCAGGCCGCGATTCAGATCGAAGAGCTGCTGCGCCCCTATACGCAGGCCACTGCGGCGGCAAGCACGCGTGTGGCCGCGCACGTGGCCAGCGGCCGGGGCTGGTGGCTCGCGGCCGACGCAGCGCAGGCGCTCGGCCACGCCGAGCGCGCTCAGGCGGCGGACGCAGCGGCTACCGGTCCGGTCTTGCTGGCGCTCGATCTGCTGCGCTCGACGCCTGCTGCGGAAAAGCTGGTGACGCAGTACTTACAGCGGCCCGAAGCGGACGTGGGCGTGCAACTGGCCTATGTCCGGGCCTTGAGCGCGGCCCAACGCTATGTGGACGCAAGCACGCAGTTGAAGCTTGTCACCCGCAACAAGCCCGAGCTGGCCGCCCCCTGGCTCAGCCTGGGAGCACTACAACTCGAACTGCACGCGCCGCGTGAGGCCGAAGCCTCGCTGCAACGCTTCTTGCAGGTGCGCGCCGCGGCGGCAACGGCGCCGGCCGCTGCGACGGACGACGATGATGACGATGACGAGAGCAGCCGGGGTGCCGATGGCGGCCAGACGCAGGCCTGGCTGATGCTGGCGCAGGCGGCCGACCAACGCGGCGACAGCAAGGCTGCGACGGCCTGGCTCGACAAGATCGACAACCCGCAGCGCGCGCTCGAAGTGCAGACCCGGCGCGCCATGCTGCTGGCACGCCAGGGCAAGGTGCGCGAGGCCCGCCTGATGGTCCAGCAAGTGCCCGAGCGCCAGCCCGAGGACGCCCGCGCCAAGCTCCTGGCCGAGAGCCAGGTGCTGCGCGAAGTCAAGCGCTGGGCAGACGCCCATGCCGTGCTGGTGAACGCCAGCGAGCGCTTTCCGGGCGACGCCGATCTGCTCTACGAGCAGGCCATGATGGCCGAAAAGCTGGCGCGGCTGGATGAAATGGAGCGCGTGCTGCGGCGGGTGATGGAGTTGAAGCCCGAACACCAGCACGCCTACAACGCGCTCGGCTACTCGCTGGCCGATCGCGGCCTGCGTTTGCCGGAGGCGCGCAGCCTGATCAAAAAAGCCCTTGAGCTGGCGCCCGGCGACCCCTTCATCACCGACAGCCTGGGCTGGGTCGAGTTTCGGCTCGGCAACCGCGACGAGGCCCTGCGCCTGCTGCGCCAAGCCTACGGCTCGCGGCCCGACCCCGAAATCGCAGCCCACCTCGGCGAGGTGCTTTGGGCCAGCGGCGCGCGCGACGAGGCTCGCCGTATCTGGCGCGAAGGCCGCGAGCGCGACACCGCCAACGAGTTGTTGCGCGAGACTTTGACGCGGCTGCAGGTCAAGTTGTGATCGGCCGCGCGGCGCGGTGCGGCGCGCTGGCGGTATCTGCGCTGCTGGCGGCCTGCGCCACACCGTCGCGCCAAAGCGCCGACTTGTCCGGTCGCCTGGCCGTGCGTGTCGAGGCCCACGCGGGGGCGCCGGCGCAAAGCGTGAGCATGCAGTTTGAGCTGCGCGGTGACGCCGTGGCCGGCGACTTGCGACTGACCACACCCATCGGCAGCACGGCCGCACAGGCACGCTGGCAGCCGGGGTCGGCGGAACTGAGCAGCGCCGAGGGCACGCGCCGCTTTGCAAGTCTGGATGAACTTGCCCAGGGCTTGCTCGGTCAAGCATTGCCCCTGGCCGCGCTGATCGAATGGCTGCGCGGCCGACCCTGGCCCGGCGCGCCCAGCACGGCGAGCGCGGGCGGCTTCGAGCAACTCGGCTGGCGCATCGACCTGTCTCGCCTTAGCGAGGGCTGGGTGCTGGCCGCGCGCGACCTGGCGCCCGCCGTCTCGGTACGCGCCCGACTGGATCGCCCCGAATGAGCCTGAACGCCCTGTTGGATGTGCCGGCGCCGGCCAAGCTCAACCTCTTTTTGCACGTGGTGGGCCGCCGCGACGACGGCTACCACCTCTTGCAGTCGCTGTTCGTGCTGCTCGACTGGTCTGACACTTTGCACTTCGAGCGCCGCGCTGACGGCCAGTTGCAGCGCCACGACCTTGGCTTGCCACTGCCGGCCAACGACCTGAGCCTGCGCGCGGCCCGCCTGCTGCAACGCGAGAGCGGCACAGCCCTCGGGGTGGACATCTCGATCACCAAGCGCGTGCCCTGGGCCGCGGGTCTGGGGGGCGGCAGCTCCGATGCCGCCAGCACATTGCTGGCCCTGAACCGACTTTGGCAGCTGCACTGGCCGCGGCAGCGGCTGGCCGAGCTGGGTGCCAAACTCGGCGCCGATGTGCCCTTCTTCGTCGGCGGGCACAACGCTTTCGTCGAGGGTGTCGGCGAGCGCTTGACGCCCCTTGCCGTGCCGCGCCAGTGGTTCGCCGTGCTCAAGCCGGCCGCCGGGCTGGCCACGCAAGACATCTTCAGCCACCCCACCCTGGTCCGCGACACGCCGGCTGTTATAGTCTCGGGCTTACTTGCAGACGCTGCAAAACCCGGATTCTGGTGTCAGGACAGTACGGCTCAGGGTCGAAACGACTTGCAGCCACCCGCCGAAAACCGTTGCCCCGAGGTGGCCCTGGCCGCTGACTGGCTGCGCCAACAGTTCGGCAACAGTCGCATGACGGGCTCGGGCAGCGCGGTGTTTGCAAGGAACGGCACGGGCGACCAACCCGCAGTGGCATGGCCAGCACAGGCGCTGGCGCCAGGATGGATCGGTCGGATGTGCCGCAGCCTGGAACAGCATCCACTGCTGGACTGGACCGGCTGAGAGAGTTTTTGGGTTGGGGGCGCGAGCCGCTGACCTGTGTAGGGGAGTCGCCAAGTTGGTTAAGGCATCGGATTTTGATTCCGACATACGAGGGTTCGAGTCCTTCCTCCCCTGCCAAAGTCTGCGCGCAGCGAAGCACCCTCACTGACCCACCGCCCGACCCTGCACCGAAAGCCAACGCCGTGCTGTTCAACACCGTGCTCTTCACCGGCAACGCCAACCGCGAGCTGGCCCAGGAGATCGCGTCCAATCTCGGCGTCGAACTCGGCAAGGCGACGGTCAGCCGCTTCTCCGACGGCGAGGTCACGGTCGAATTGCACCAAAACGTGCGCGCCCGCGATGTTTTCGTCGTGCAGTCCACCTGCACGCCGACCAACGAAAACATCATGGAGCTGTTGATCATGGTCGATGCCTTGAAGCGCGCCAGTGCGCGCCGCATCACCGCCGTGATCCCCTACTTCGGCTACGCCCGCCAAGACCGCCGGCCGCGCAGCACGCGGGTGGCCATCAGCGCCAAGGTGGTGGCCAACCTGTTGGAGACGGTCGGGGTCGAGCGGGTGCTGACCATGGACCTGCACGCCGACCAGATCCAAGGCTTCTTCGATATTCCGGTGGACAACATCTACGCCTCGCCGGTGCTGCTGTCGGACCTGAAGGGCAAGAACTACAAGGACTTGATCGTCGTCTCGCCCGACGTTGGCGGCGTGGTGCGCGCGCGCGCGTTGGCCAAACAACTCGGCTGCGACCTGGCCATCATCGACAAGCGCCGCTCGGCAGCGAACGTCTCGGAAGTGATGCATGTCATCGGCGAGATCGAGGGCCGCAACTGCGTCATCATGGACGACATGATCGATACGGCCGGGACCCTGGTCAAGGCGGCTGAAGTGCTCAAGGAGCGCGGCGCGAACAGCGTGTACGCCTACTGCACCCACGCCGTGTTCTCCGGCCCGGCCATCGAGCGCATCAAGGCGTCCGCACTCGACGAGGTGGTGATCTGCAACACCATCCCGCTCAGCGAAAGCGCCCGCGCCTGCGCAAAGATCCGCCAGCTGTCGGTGGCCTTCCTGTTTGCCGAGACGATTCGGCGCATTTCCGACGGCGAGTCGGTCACCTCCCTGTTCGCCGAACAAAACAACAACTTTTGATGGAGAGCGGGCCGCCCTTGGCGTCCCTTTTCTTGTTGGGTCTTTGCTGACCCCTTACCTGGCGCTCTGGTCGCGGAGCGCCTTCACATTGGAGTGAAAACCATGAAATTCGTCGCTTATGAGCGTACGTTGCAGGGGACCGGAGCGAGCCGCCGCCTGCGCCTGAGCAGCAAGGTGCCAGGCATTGTCTATGGGGCGGGAACGCCTGCAATGATCGAACTCGATCACAACGCCTTGTACTTCGCGTTGAAGAAAGAGGCCTTCCACTCGTCCTTGCTCGAGATGGAACTGGCCGGCAAGACCGAGAAGGTGTTGCTGCGCGACTTCCAGATGCACGCCTGGAAGCAGATCGTGCTGCATGTCGACTTCCAGCGCGTCGACGAGACCACGCGCATCACCAAGAAGGTGCCGCTGCACTTCATCAACGAAGAGAACGCGCCGGCAGTGAAGACCGACAAGTGCCTGATCGCCCACGTAGCCACTGAAATTGAAATCCAGTGTCTGGCGGCCGAACTGCCTGAGTTCATCAGCGTGGACCTTGGCAACATGACCAAGGGCCAGTCGCTGCATGTCAGCGACCTGGTGCTGGCTGAGGGCGTCAAGGTCGTGACGCGCGGCAAGAAGAACCCGGTGATCGCCACCGTGACGATTCCGAAGGAAGAGGCTGAGGAAGCCGCCCCGGCGCCCGTCATCGCCGCCGCCCCGGCCGACAAGAAGGCCAAGAAGACGGAAAAGCAAAACAAGAAGTGATCGTCCGTTGACGATTGCACTTCGAGGCCCCGCAGTGCGGGGCCTTTTTCATGGCTTTCTCGGCCACCCACGGCGCGCTCCGGGCCCACTTATGATCTTGCCAAGATGACGATTCGCTTGCTGGTCGGCCTGGGCAACCCGGGTCTTGAGTACGACGCTACAAGGCACAACGCCGGCTTTTGGTGGATTGACGCCGTGGCCGCCAAGCTTGGCGCGCGGCTGGCCTTCGACCGCAGTTTCCACGGCCTGCTCGCGCGCGTGGCCCGGCCGGCTGGCGAGGCGCTGTGGCTGGTCGAGCCGCAGACCTTCATGAACCTGTCCGGGAAATCGGTGGCTGCCCTGGCGCGCTTCTACAAGATCGCGCCGGCAGAGATCCTGGTCGTGCATGACGAGCTTGACCTGCTGCCCGGGCAGGTCAAGCTCAAACTCGGCGGCAGCCACGCCGGCCACAACGGCTTGAAGGACATCGTGGCCCAACTCGGCAGTGCCGATTTCTGGCGCCTGCGCCTGGGCATCGGCCACCCGGGAGTCAAGGCCGAGGTCATCCACTACGTCTTGAAGAAGCCTTCGCAGGAACACCGCGAAGCCATCGATGTTTGCATTGCCCGCACGCTCGACACCCTAGATCTGCTCTTGGCCGGCGAGATGGAACGCGCGATGATGAAGGTTCACGCCAAGCCGCCACGGCCCAAGACTGGAGACAAGCCATGAAGGATTTCCGCTGCCACGTGGGTCTCGCGTTGCTCTTGCTCGCGCATCCATTGAGCCACGCGGCATCGCAAAAAGTCTTCCGCTGCGGACCCGAGGGCAAGACCTATTCGCAAACGCCGTGCAAGGACGGCTACGAAGTCAACGCCGATGACCAGCGCAGTGCCGAGCAACGCAAGGCCGCCGAAGACAACGTCAAGCGCGAAGCCAAGATGGCCGACAAAATGGCGCGCGAGCGCGAGGCCAAGGAAGCGGCCGCCGCCAAGCAAGGCCCGACGATCATCGGCAAGGCGCCGGTAGCGCCGCGGTTGGCGGCATCTGCAGGCTCAACCGGCACGGCCAAGGCCAAGGCCAAACCCGCCAACAAACCAGCCGCTCAGCCCTGAACCGGAACGGCGGCGGCCGCTGCCGCCTGCTGCAAGCGACGGTACTTGGCCCACAAGCTGTCCTTGGACTCCACATGCTGCGGGTGCAACGGGATGCAGGCCACCGGACAGACTTGCACGCACTGCGGCTCATCGAAGTGGCCAACGCATTGGGTGCAACGCGAGGCGTCGATCTCGTAGTAGTCGACGCCCATTGAAATCGCCTGGTTCGGGCATTCGGGCTCGCAGACATCGCAGTTGATGCACTCGTCGGTGATCATCAAGGCCATGGGGGCATCCTCACTCGCGCGGCGCTTGGGCCACGCGCTCCTTGAGCTTGTCGAGCACCAGGGGTGCGACGAACTTGGAGACATCGCCGCCCAGCGTGGCAATCTCGCGCACGAAGGTGCCGCTGATGTACTGGTACTGATCGCTCGGTGTCAGGAACAGGGTCTCGACCTCGGGCATCAGTTGGCGGTTCATGCCGGCCATCTGGAACTCGTACTCGAAGTCACTGACGGCGCGCAGGCCGCGCACCACCACCTTGCCGCCGTGGCTGACGACGAAGTCGCGCAGCAGGCCGCGAAAGGCCAGCACCTCGACATTCGGATAGGACTGCGCGAGCGAGGTGGCGATCTCCATGCGCTCGGCGATCGAGAACATGGTGCGCTTGTGGTGGCCCGCCGCGACCGCCACGATCAGGCGCTCGAACAGGCGGCTGGCGCGCGCAATCAAATCCTGGTGCCCGAGGGTCATCGGATCGAAGGTGCCGGGGTAGACGGCGGTCAGGCGGGTGACAGAGGTCATGGCATGAAGGCTGCGCGAGCGCCGGCAGTTTAGCCCTCGGCGCGCGCGAACAGATGGGCGTGTACGGCGCCCGCACGCAGGTGGCGGTGCAGTTCGAAGCCGGCCGGCGCGGCCTCGAAGGCGCGCGGTGCCTCAAGGTAGATGAAACCGCCTGGCGCCACGGTCGGCGCCGCAGCGGTCAGGGCAGCCTCGAAGATATCGGCATCGAAAGCAGGATCGAGCAGCACCAACTCGAAGCGCCCCGGCGCGCAACGCTTGAGCCACGCCAGCGCGTCGGCAGCGAGCAGCTGCACGGCCTCGGCCTTCAAGCGCGCCTTGACCTCGGCCAGGCCGCGCACCAGGATGGCATCGCGCTCAAGCAGCAACACCTCACTCGCGCCGCGCGAGGCCGCCTCGAAGCCCAACGCGCCGGTGCCGGCAAAGGCGTCCAGTACGCGCCAGCCGGTCAGGTCCTGGCCGAGCCAGTTGAACAGCGTCTCGCGCACGCGGTCGGGCGTTGGGCGCAGGCCGGGGCGGTCGGCCACCGGCAGCTTGCTGCGCTTCCATTGGCCGCCGATCAGGCGGACTTCACCGGACGGGCCGCGGCGTGAGCGTGCAGGGTGGTTCACTGGCGCACCTCGATGCCGTCGCGCGCCAGCTGGGCCTTGGCCTGCCCGACCGTGAACTCGCCATAGTGAAAGATGCTGGCGGCGAGCACCGCGTCGGCACCACCGATGCGGATGCCGTCACTCAGGTGTTCGAGGGCACCGACGCCGCCCGAAGCGATGACGGGCACGGGCACCGCGTCGCTGACTGCGCGTGTCAACGCGAGGTCGAAGCCGCTCTTGGTGCCGTCGCGGTCCATGCTGGTGAGCAGGATCTCGCCGGCGCCGAGTTCGGCCATGCGACGGGCCCAGGCCACCGCATCCAGGCCGGTGTCCTGGCGTCCACCGTGGGTGTAGACATGCCATCCGCCGCCGGCCTGTCGCTTGGCGTCGATGGCCACCACGATGCACTGCGCGCCGTACTTGTCACTGGCTTCACGGATCAATTCGGGTCGCGCCACCGCCGCCGAGTTGAAGCTGACCTTGTCGGCGCCGGCATTGAGCAGCCGGCGCACATCGGCCACGCTGCGCACGCCGCCGCCCACCGTCAGCGGAATGAAAACCTGGGCCGCCACCGCTTCGATGATGGGCAGAATCAGGTCGCGCGCATCACTGGTGGCTGTGATGTCGAGGAAGGTGAGCTCGTCGGCACCCTGCTCGTTGTAGCGCGCCGCGATTTCTACTGGATCACCGGCATCGCGTAGCTCGACGAAGTTGACGCCCTTGACGACACGGCCACCAGTGACGTCGAGGCAGGGAATGATGCGTTTGGCCAGCATCAAGCCTGCGCCGCGAGTTCATCGGCGCGGGCCTGCGCCGCGGTGAAGTCCAGGTTGCCGTTGTAGATGGCGCGGCCGCAGATCACGCCGCTGACACCTTCGGTCTCAACCGCGCAGAGGCGCTCGATGTCGGGCAGGCCGGCCAGCCCGCCCGACGCGAACACGGGGATCGTCAGCGCCTGGGCCAGTTTCACGGTGGCCTCGATGTTGATGCCGGTGAGCATGCCGTCGCGGCCGATGTCGGTGTAGATCACACCCTCGACGCCGTAGTCCTCGAACTTCTTCGCCAGGTCAATGACTTCATGACCGGTCAGCTTGCTCCAGCCGTCAGTGGCCACCTTGCCGTCCTTGGCATCGAGGCCGACGATGATGTGGCCGCCAAAGGCGGTGCAGGCGTCGCGCAGGAAGCCAGGGTTCTTCACCGCGGCGGTGCCGATGATGACGTAGCTCAGGCCGTCGTCGAGGTAGCGCTCGATGGTGTCCAGATCGCGGAAGCCGCCGCCGAGCTGCACTGGAATCTCGTCGCCCACGGCGCGAATGATGGCCTTCACGGCCGCCTCGTTGACCGGCTTGCCGGCAAAGGCCCCGTTCAGATCCACCAGATGCAGGCGCCGCGCACCGGCGGCGAGCCAGCGTCGCGCCATCGCCGCCGGGTCTTCGCCGAAGGTGGTGGATACATTCATGTCGCCCTTTTCGAGGCGCACGCAATGGCCGTCCTTGAGGTCGATGGCGGGGATCAGCAGCATGGTGGTGTGCGAGCGCGCTGCGCTCAGGGCGTCCAGGTGAGGAAGTTGCGGTACAGCGTCAGGCCGTCGGCGGCGCTCTTCTCAGGGTGAAACTGGGTGGCGAAAATGTTATCCCGCGCCAACGCCGAGGTAAAGCGCCCGCCGTAATCGGTCTGGCCCGCGCTGTGGCGCGCCTCCGACGGGTCGGCGTAGAAGCTGTGCACGAAGTAGAACCAAGCGTGATCCGGCACCCCGGACCATAGCGGGTGGGCCAGTGACTGCTGCACCCGGTTCCAACCCATTTGCGGCACTTTGTAGCGGCTGCCATCGGGCTGGTGCTGGCCTTCCAGCGCGAAGCGCTTGACCCGGCCGGGGATCAAGCCCAGCCCCGGCGTGTCCTGCTCTTCGCTGTGGTCGAGCAGCATCTGCATGCCCACGCAGACGCCGAACAGGGGCTTGTTGGCCGCAGCGTGCAGCACGGCATCCTTCAGGCCCGAGTCGTGCAACTCCCGCATGCAGTCGCGCATGGCGCCCTGCCCCGGCAGCACCACGCGCTCGGCGGCGAACACGTCTGCGGGCCGCTGCGTGATCACGACCTCCATGCCGCTGCCAGCGGCCACGTGCATCACGGCCTGCGACACCGAGCGCAAGTTGCCCATGCCGTAGTCGACAACCGCGACGGTGCGCGTCATTTCAAAGCGAGCCTTTGGTCGACGGGATGACGCCCACGCTGCGCACATCGACTGTCAAGGCCATGCGCAAGGCCCGCGCAAAGGCCTTGAACACCGTCTCGCATTGGTGGTGCGCGTTGTCGCCGTGCAGGTTGTCGATATGCAGGGTGACGCCGGCGTGGTTGGAGAAGCCCTGGAAGAACTCGTAGGCAAGCTGGGTGTCGAAGCCGCCGACCATGCCGGCCTTGAAGGGCACGCGCATGTGCAGGCCCGGGCGGCCCGAGAAATCGACGACCACACGTGACAGCGCCTCATCGAGCGGCACATAGGCGTGGCCGTAGCGCGTCAGGCCGGCCTTGTCGCCGACGGCCTTGGCGATGGCCTGACCGAGCGTGATGCCGACGTCTTCGACCGTGTGGTGGCCGTCGATGTGCAGGTCGCCGGTGGCCTGGATGTCGAGGTCGATCAGGCCGTGGCGCGCGATCTGGTCGAGCATGTGGTCGAAGAAGCCGATGCCCGTGGCGAGCTTCGAAGCGCCGCTGCCGTCGAGATCGACGCGCACGCGGATCTGCGTTTCCTTGGTGTTGCGCTGGACTTCGGCAATGCGGTTCATAGACTGGCTTTCAACGCCGCGAGCATGAGGTCGTTTTCCT
>JANNGJ010000248.1:0-6397 GCA_031403815.1 Burkholderiales bacterium
CCAGACTTTGACCAGATCGCGGTCGGCACCCGTCATCAGCGTGTCGAGCATCTCGACGACATCGAGCTTGGCACCGAGCGTGGAGTACACCGTGCCCATCTCCAGGCCGATGATGCCGCCGCCGATCACGAGCATCTTCTCAGGCTTCTGGCGTAGCTCCAGCGCACCGGTCGAAGTCATCACGCGCGGGTCGTCCTTGGGCAGGAAGGGCAACTTCACCGCCTCGGAGCCAGCGGCGATGATGGCGTTCTTGAAGCGGATGGTTTGCTTCTTGCCGTCGACCGCGGTCACCGTCAGGTGGTTGGCATCGGCAAACTCGCCGACCCCGTTGACCACCGTTACCTTGCGCATCTTGGCCATCGCGGCCAGTCCGCCGGTGAGTTTCCCGACGACCTTGTTCTTGTGCGCCAGCAGTTTGGCCATGTCGATCTGCGGCTTGGCGAAGGTGACACCCAGGTCGGCGAAGTGATTCACTTCGTCCATCACTGCGGCCACATGCAGCAGGGCCTTGCTCGGGATGCAGCCGACGTTCAGGCAGACGCCGCCGAGCACGGGGAAGCGTTCGATCAGCACTGTCTTCATGCCCAGGTCGGCAGCGCGGAAGGCCGCGGAATAGCCGCCAGGGCCGGCGCCGAGCACAAGCATGTCGCATTCGAGGTCGGCGCCTCCGGCATAGATGGCGGCGCGCGGGGTTTCCTTCGACAGGCTCGGGACGATCAGGGAAACAGGCTCAGCCCGAACGGGAGCGGTGACAGCGGGCGCATCCGTTGGTCCTGAGCTTGGCGACGGACTCGGGGCAGCACCGGCGGCATCAAGCTTCAAAAGCACCGTGCCCTCGCTGACGGTGTCGCCAACCTTGACCATCACCTCCTTCACCACACCCGCATGCGACGACGGAATCTCCATCGAAGCCTTGTCGCTCTCGACCGTGATCAGCGACTGCTCGGCCTTGACGCTGTCGCCGGGCTTGACCAGCAACTCGATCACGGCGATGTCCTTGAAGTCGCCGATGTCGGGAACCAGAACGTCGATCAGGGCCATGTCAGACTTTCAGTTTGAGGGTGTGCAGCCGCACCGGGGCGGCCGAGTTCTTGTCGAATTCGCAGCCCGCCTCGATGCCGAGCGTGGCGATCTCGCGCGCCGTCTTCAACTTGTCGTAGCTGGCGTACATCGCGCCAAGGGCAAAACTGCGGCCCGAGCCGATCGACCAGAAGCGCTCGAACTCGAACACCTCGCGGTAAGAGTAGACGCCGAACAGACCGTGCCGGTTGGCGATCAGCACCGTGAACTGGCTGCTCTCGTAGGGGTCGGCGTCTTCTTCCTTGGGATTGAGGAAGTACTGCTCCTTCAACTTCGGGTGCAGCTTGAGAAAGGTGTCAAAGACTTCGTCGCGCGAACTCAGCTTGAGATCGTCGGGCGCCAACGCCGTGAGCGCCTTGCGCAGCACCGGGAAGTGCGCCGTCGTGCCAGCCATGCCGAAGTAGGAGTCGCCCACCTTGAACAGCTTGGCATTGGTCTCGTAGCCATGCGGCAACTTGGTGTCGCCGAAGGTCACGAGGCTGTCAGCCGCGATTGCCACCTGGGAGCCCTTGCGCACCACGGTCACCGTCGTCATCGGGCGCGGGGCTTAGAGCAGCACGCGCCGGAAGTCGGCGAGGATCTGCCCCAGATAGGCGTTGAAGCGTGCGGCCGAGGCGCCGTCGATGACGCGGTGGTCATACGACAGCGACAGCGGCAGCATCAGGCGCGGCGCAAAGGCACTGCCGTCCCAGACCGGCTTCGTCGCACTCTTGGACAGACCCAGGATGGCGACTTCGGGTGCATTGATGATGGGCGTGAAGTGGGTGCCACCGATGCCGCCGAGCGAGCTGATCGAGATGCAGCCGCCGGTCATGTCGGCCGGCCCGAGCTTGCCGTCGCGGGCTTTCTTGGCCAGCTCGCCCATCTCGGCGCTGATCTGCAGCACGCCCTTCTTGTCGGCGTCGCGCAGTACCGGCACCACCAGGCCGTTTGGGGTGTCGGCCGCAAAGCCGATGTTGAAGTACTGCTTGTAGACCAACTGCTCGCCATCCAGGCTGGTGTTGAAGTCGGGAAACTTCTTCAGCGCCGAAACCACGGCCTTGATCACGAAGGCCAGCATCGTCACCTTGAGACCGCTCTTCTCGTTCTCCTTGTTGGTGGCCACACGGAAGGCTTCGAGCTCGGTGATGTCGGCCTCGTCGTTGTTCGTGACGTGCGGGATCAGCACCCAGTTGCGGTGCAATTTGGCGCCGCTGATATTCTTGATGCGGGACAGGTCCTTGCGTTCGACCGGACCGAACTTGGCGAAGTCGACTTGCGGCCAAGCCAGCAGGCCGGGGAAGGCGCCGCCGGCTGACGTGGCCGGGGTCTTGGCCTTCTGCGCCGCGGTCTGTACCGCGCCGGCCATCACGCCCTTGACGAAGCCATGCAGGTCCACCTGCGTGATGCGCCCTTTCGGCCCACTGCCCTTGACCTCCGCCAATGGCACACCGAGTTCCCGCGCCAAGCGGCGGATCGACGGCGAGGCGTGGGGCAGCGCGCCCGTCGCCACGGTCGGCTCGTGCGCCGGCAACGCGGCCGGCGCGCTGCCCTTCGATACCTCAGGGCGAACGGGTTCAGATGCGGAAGACAGTGGATCCACCACCGTTCGGGCTGAGGTATCGAAGCCGACGCCAGCCGCACCTTGCAGCACCGCAATCAAGCTGCCCAACTTGACCTTGTCGCCCACCTTGACCCGGATCTCCTTGACGACGCCAGCGTGCGACGACGGGATCTCCATCGAGGCCTTGTCGCTTTCAACCGTGATGAGGCTCTGCTCCACCTTGACGGCATCGCCCGCCTTGACGAAGACCTCGATCACGCTGACTTCGTCGAAGTCGCCGATGTCGGGCACCAGCACGTCGACCGGGCCGCCGGCGGCCGCTGCGGCTGGCGGCGCAGCGACCGGCGCAGACGCGACTGCCGCCAGGCTGGCCTGCACCGGCGCCGCTGCAGGCGCAGCGGCAGCCGTCGCGCCCGCCGCTTCAAGCAACAGCACCAGGGTGCCCTCGGCGACCTTGTCGCCGATCTTGACCTTGAGCGACTGAACCACGCCGGCATGTGACGACGGAATCTCCATCGAGGCCTTGTCCGACTCAACCGTCAGCAGTGACTGATCGACAGCCACCGTGTCGCCCGCCTTGACCAGCAGCTCGATGACTTCGACCTCCTTGAAGTCACCGATGTCCGGGACCTTGACTTCCACCAACGCCATGGCGTGTCTCCGTTGTTGTTGTCGCGCTTACGCGTAGAGCGGGTTGATCTTGTCGGCCTGGATGGCGTACTTCTTGATCGCCTCGGCGACCTTGGCCTGCGGCAGCGTACCCTCGTCGGCCAGAGCCTTCAGAGCCGCCACCACGATGTAGTGGCGGTTGACTTCGAAGTGCTCGCGCAGCTTGTAGCGGAAGTCGCTGCGGCCGAAGCCGTCGGTACCGAGCACCTTGTAGGTCCGGCCCTTGGGCAGGAAGGCGCGAATCTGGTCGGCGTAGTTCTTCATGTAGTCGGTGGAGGCAATCACCGGGCCGGCATGCTTGTCGAGTTGCTGGGTCACGAAGGGAACGCGTGCCTTGTCGGTCGGATGAAGCAGGTTCCAGCGCTCGCAGTCCTGGCCGTCGCGCGCCAGTTCGTTGAAGCTCGGGCAGCTCCAGACGTTGGCCGCCACGCCCCACTCCTGCTCGAGCAGCAGCTTGGCGGCTTGGCTCTCGCGCAGGATGGTGCCGCTGCCAAGCAGGTTGACGCGCGGCGTCTTCTTGGCACCCTCTTCGAGCAGGTACATGCCCTTGAGGATCTGCGCTTCCGTGCCGGCCTTGAGGCCCGGCATCGGGTAGTTCTCATTGAGCAAGGTGATGTAGAAGTAGACGTTGTCCTGCTGCTCGACCATGCGCTTCAAGCCATGGTGCAGGATCACGCCGACTTCGTGCGCGAAGCTCGGGTCGTAGCTGATGCAGTTGGGGATCGTGCCGGCCAGGATGTGGCTGTGGCCGTCTTCATGTTGCAGGCCTTCGCCGTTGAGCGTGGTTCGCCCCGAGGTGCCGCCCAGCAGGAAGCCACGGGCCTGCATGTCGCCGGCAGCCCAGGCCATGTCTCCGATGCGCTGGAAGCCGAACATCGAGTAGTAGACGTAGAACGGCACCATGATGCGGTTGTTGGTCGAGTAGCTTGTCGCTGCCGCAATCCACGAGCCCATGCCGCCGGCCTCATTGATGCCCTCCTGCAGGATCTGGCCGTCCACCGCCTCGCGGTAGTACATCACTTGGTCCTTGTCGACCGGGGTGTAGTTCTGACCTGCCGGGTTGTAGATGCCAATCTGGCGGAACAGGCCTTCCATGCCGAAAGTGCGCGCCTCGTCCACCAGGATCGGCACCACGCGCGGGCCGAGGTCCTTGTCGCGCAGCAACTGCGTCAGGAAGCGCACGTAGGCCTGGGTGGTGCTGATCTCACGGCCCTCGGCGGTGGGCTCCAGCACGGCCTTGAAGGTCTCCAGCGGCGGAACCGCGAAGCTCTCCTCGGCCTTGACGCGGCGCTTGGGCAGGTAGCCCCCGAGCGCCTTGCGGCGCTCGTGCAGGTAGCGCATCTCGGGCGTGTCGTCGGCCGGCTTGTAGAAAGGAATCTTCGCCAGTTCGCTGTCGGGGATCGGGATGTTGAAGCGGTCGCGAAAGCTGCGGATGTCGTCGTCGCTGAGCTTCTTGGCCTGATGCGCCGTGTTCTTGCCCTCGCCGGATTTGCCCATGCCCCAGCCCTTGACGGTCTTGATCAGCAACACCGTGGGCTGGCCCTGGGCACTGTTGGCGCGGTGGAAGGCCGCATGCACCTTCTGCGCATCGTGGCCGCCGCGGCGCAGGTCCCAGACCTCTTCGTCGCTCATCTTGGCCACCATCTCCAGCGTGCGCGGGTCGCGGCCGAAAAAGTTCTTGCGCACAAAGGCGCCGTCATTGGCCTTGAAGGCCTGGTAGTCGCCGTCCAGCGTGTCCATCATGATCTTCTTCAGCGCGCCGTCCTTGTCGCGCGCCAGCAGGGCATCCCAGTTGCTGCCCCAGATCAGCTTGATGACGTTCCAGCCCGCACCGCGGAACTCACCTTCGAGTTCCTGGATGATCTTGCCGTTACCGCGCACCGGCCCGTCGAGTCGCTGCAGGTTGCAGTTGATGACGAAGACCAGGTTGTCGAGCTTCTCGCGCGCGGCCAGGCCGATGGCGCCGAGCGATTCGGGCTCGTCCATCTCACCGTCACCGCAGAACACCCAGACCTTGCGATTGGCGGTATTTGCGATGCCGCGCGCATGCAGGTACTTGAGGAAGCGTGCCTGGTAAATCGCCATCAGCGGACCCAGGCCCATCGACACCGTGGGGAACTGCCAGAACTCGGGCATCAGCTTGGGGTGCGGGTAGCTCGACAAGCCCTTGCCCGGCACGCCCTCCTGGCGGAAGTTGAGCATCTGCTCTTCACTCAGACGCCCCTCGAGAAAGGCGCGTGCGTAGATGCCAGGTGAGCTGTGGCCCTGGATGTAGAGCAGGTCCCCGCCGTGGCCCTCGCTCTCGGCATGCCAGAAGTGGTTGAAGCCCGCCGCGAACATGTGGGCCAACGACGCGAAGCTGGAGATGTGGCCGCCGAGGTCACCGCCGTCGGCCGGGTCGAGGCGATTCGCCTTGACGACCAGGGCCATGGCATTCCAACGCATGTAGGCGCGCAGACGGCCTTCCAGTTCGAGGTTGCCCGGGCTGCGCTCTTCGTCGTCGGGCTCGATCGTGTTGACGTAGCCGGTGGTGGCCGAGAACGGCCGGTCAATGCCCTGCTGGCGCGCGTGCTCAATCAGTTGTTCGAGCAGGAAGTGGCCGCGCTCGCGACCCTCGTTGGCCACCACGGCCGAGAGCGCATCGAGCCATTCGCGGGTTTCCTGGCTGTCGGAATCGGCCGAATCCAGGCCGACGGGAGGTTGGGGAAGGGCTGACATGGGGGTCTCCTGGTCAAGTCTCTGCGGGCTCTCACGGTGCTGCGCGGCGTGACGCCAATCGCGCGCGCTGTAAGTGTCGCACAAGCTCGCGTCATTTCAAATAGCGGCTACTATTTTCATAATGCGGCACGCCGTGCGCGCCGCCGCCAACATGTCCCTGGATAATCTGCCCATGCAGCCGCGCCCCGACCTCTCACGCGACAGCGAATTGCCCACCTTCGCGCGGCGCCAACGTCTGTTCGGCGGCTGGTGGCGGCGCCAATCGCCAACCCGGCAGGACCGCTTCGCAACCATCGGACCGCTGGTCTCTGTGCTGTTGTTCCTGGCCGCGATCATTGCGGCGTTCTGGTACCTGCGCAACGAGGAAATCGACCGCGAGACGGGCAC
>JANNGJ010000249.1:0-1729 GCA_031403815.1 Burkholderiales bacterium
GAGCCGTCCATCTCCACATGCGCGTGTCGCGTCGCGGCGCAGTTGGGGATCATCGCCACGGCCTTGCCGACCGCGTGGGTCGGGAAGGTCTTGATCTTGACGTCGAGCACGGTGGTCAGGCCGCCCAGGCCCTGCGCGCCGATGCCCAGGGCGTTGACCTGGTCGCAGAGTTCGACGCGCAGCTTTTCGATGTCAGTCTTGGGCCCGCGCTGCTTCAACTCGTACATGTCGATGTCGTCCATCAGTGCTTCCTTGGCCATCGCCATGGCCTTTTCGGCCGTGCCGCCGACGCCGATGCCGAGCATGCCAGGCGGACACCAGCCGGCGCCCATCGTCGGCACGGTTTTCATCACCCATTCGACGAGCGAGTCGCTGGCTTTGAGCATCGCGAAGTTGCTCTTCATCTCCGAGCCCCCCCCCTTGGCTGCGACGCCGACGCCCAACCTGTCACCCGGCACCACCTTCATGCTGACGACGGCGGGCGTGTTGTCCTTGGTGTTCTTGCGCGTGAACAGCGGGTCATCGACGACGGAGCCGCGCAGCTTGTTGTCGGGGTCGAGGTAGGCGCGGCGCACGCCTTCATTGATGGCGTCGTCAATCGTGCCATCGCCCTGGCCGGCAAAGCCCTCCCAGCGCAGCTCCATGCCCACCTCGAGGAAGACATTGACGATGCCAGTGTCCTGGCAGATCGGGCGCTTGCCTTCGGCGCACATGCGCGAGTTGGTGAGGATCTGCGCGATCGCATCCTTGGCCGCAGGCCCTTGCTCGGTGGCGTAGGCCCGAGCCAGGTGGGCGATGTAGTCGGCCGGGTGGTAGTAGCTGATGTATTGCAGCGCGGCGCGCACGGTTTCGATCAGATCGTCGCGGCGGATGGTGGTGGTCATGGCGGTCGCGGAGTGAGGGCGAACGCAGATTGTGCCGTGCGGCGTGCATCCGATTGGCTGGAGCCGGCGTATGGAGCTGTCAGACCCCAGGGCGTTTGTCTCCGAGGTCCTTCAGAGCCCCTGTCCTTCTAGTCCCTCCCACCCGACTCACCTCAGGAAAGCACACCATGACCTCCACCACCCGACTGTTGCGGCTGCTGCCGCTCGCCGCCGCGGCCACTGCGGCACTCGCCAGCGTCGCGCTGCAACCCGCTCAAGCCGCCAGCCACCGCGAAGCGCCCTTCATCGCCACCCAGCCCAAGGTCGACGGCACCGACTTCTACCTTTTCGGCAGCTACGAGCCAGGCCGCGCTGACTATGTGACCGTGATCGCCAATTACCAGCCGCTGCAGGCTCCCTACGGCGGCCCGAACTATTTCCAGATGGACCCGAACGCGCTGTACGAGATCCACATCGACAACAACGGCGACGCCAGGGAAGACCTTACCTTCCAGTTCCGCTTCAAGAACAACTTCAAGGGCCAGACACTGCCAGTCGGCGGCAAGAACGTTGCGATCCCGCTGATCCAGTTCGGCGGCGTGACAGCGCCCAATGCGGCCACGCTCAATGTCAATGAGCAGTACACGGTCGACATCGTTCGCGGCGACCGCCGCACCGGCCAGCGCGCCGCCATCACCCACGCGGCTGGCGGCAGCGCCACCTTCAACAAGCCGGTTGACAACATCGGCGACAAGACGATTCCTGACTACGCGGGCTATGCCGCCCAGCACATCTACAACGTCAACATCCCGGGCTGCAACATGCCCGCCAAGCTGTTTGTCGGTCAGCGCAAGGAAGCCTTTGCG
>JANNGJ010000250.1:0-1644 GCA_031403815.1 Burkholderiales bacterium
GTGCCGCCCTTCGGCGCCTTGCTCACCTTCGGCGGCCACAAGGGCTACGGCCTGGCGACGATGTGCGAACTGCTCGGCGGCGCCCTGGCCGCGGGCATGACCCAGCGTGACAACGACAGCTCGAAGAAGCGCATCCTCAACGGCATGTTCAGCGTGCTGGTGGACCCCGCGGGCCTCGGCGACCGCGCCGCCTTCGAGGCCGAAGCGCTGGCCTACATCGACTGGGTCAAGGCATCAAAGCCGCGCGAGGGCTTCGATGCGGTGCAGTTTGCCGGCGAACCCGAGCGCGCATCGAAGGCGCGGCGCAGCGCCGCGGGCGTGCCCGTCGATGCGACGACGTGGCGGGAGATCCTCGACGCCGCGGCCAAGCTCGGCGTTGACCGCGCGTCCGTCAATGCCGCAGCGGGCGTGCCCTGACGCAGACAAGACTTGCTTGCAATTCGACACCGTCCAGACGCGGGTTGGTCATGCTGAAGGACTAGGCTGCGCTCCTGTCCACCGAACCCGAGGTTTCGCCATGGCATCGCTGCAATCCGATCTGCACGAACCCCGCCCCGCGCATACCACCCCCGAGCTCGCGCCCTTGGTGGCCGACCTGTTTGCCAAGGCCGCGCCGCCCCAGCGCGTGCGCCTGCTCAACGGCCTGCTGCGCCCGGTCGGGCCGCTGGCGCTGGTGGCGATCGCCGCCGGCGCCTTTGCCAACCTGCTGCCGACCGCGCGCTGGCACATCGCCAGCGTATCGATCGAAGATGCCATGCGGCTGACGGCCGGGCAGGTGCTCGAGCTGGCGCGCTATGTCGAGCAGAAGAGCCCCGAGGCCTTCCTGCAGTTGCCCAAGTTGCTGGCCGACAGCCCGCTGTGGGTCAGCTCGCTCGGTGGCGCGCTGCTGCTGCTGACGCTGCGCGCCTGGCAGCGCCGGGCCGGCTGAGCCTCAGCCGTCGAGCAGGTCGCCCTTGTAGAAGCACCAGGCCGTGCCGTCGTGCAGGTAGAAGTGGCCGTCGGCGCAGTTGTCCTTGCCCGGAAAGAACTCGCGGTAGGCCTTGGGCACCAGGCGCTCGAGCTGGGCGTCGGAGAGTTCCTCGAACTCATCGGGCGTGATCGCCTGGCCGACGCGCAGGCGGCGTTGTTCGATCATGGGCGTGCTCTGCTTTTCATGGGCGCCGATGCTAACGTCTGCCCATGACCCTGCCTCACTCACCTGTGTTGGACGATGTTCAGACCCTCATCTTCGATGTCTTCGGCACCCTCGTCGATTGGCGCACCTCAATTGCCCGCGAGGCGCGTGCGGCACTCGCAGCGCACGCCCCGGCGCTCGACGGCGAGGCCTTTGCCGACGCCTGGCGCGCGCGCTACCAGCCGACGATGGAGGAGGTGCGCAGCGGCGCCCTCCCGTTCTCCAAGCTCGATGCGCTGCACCGCCGCAACCTCGACCATGTGTTGCACGCCCTGGGCCTGTGCGACGTGCCGGAGGCCACACGCGCCGCGCTCAACCTTGCCTGGCACCGGCTGGACGCCTGGCCCGATGTCGGCCCCGGCCTGGCGCGCCTGCGCCAGCGCTTTCGCATCGCGCCCTGCTCCAACGGCAATATCTCGCTGATGGCCGACCTGGCGCGGCGCAACGGCTGGCACTGGGACGCCATCGTT
>JANNGJ010000251.1:0-9210 GCA_031403815.1 Burkholderiales bacterium
TGACGAAGAAATCCAAGAAGTAGTTCAATGCCTGCGCTCTGGATGGTTGACCACCGGGCCCAAGACGCGCCAGTTCGAGGCCGCCTTCGAGGCCATGCTGAATACCTCCGCACCCGGACTCGTGCCGGTACAAGCACTCGCCGTGAACTCAGCGACCGCGGGTCTGCACCTGGCGCTCGAAGCACTGGGGATCGGCCAAGGTGACGAGGTCATCGCGCCGACGTTGACTTTTACCGCCACGGTAGAGGTCGCGCGCTACCTCGGCGCCGATCCCGTGCTCGTCGACGTTGACCCGGCAACGTTGAATCTCGACCCGGCGAAGGTCCGTGCCGCGATCACTTCGCGAACGAAGGCAATCATCCCTGTGCACTACGGCGGCTTGGCCTGCGACATGGCTGCGATCCTCGCTATCGCACGCGAACATGGGCTCAAGGTAGTCGAGGACGCGGCGCACGCATTTCCCACAACTTGCAACGGCAAGATGGTCGGGCAACTCGCGTCGGACATCACCGTCTTCAGCTTCTATGCCAACAAGACTATGACTACCGGCGAGGGCGGGATGGCTGTCACGCGGGATGCCGAGTTGGCCAAGCGCATGAAGGTGATGCGCCTGCACGGCATGAACCGCGATGCGTTCGACCGTTTTACCTCCAAGACGCCGGCTTGGTACTACGAAGTGGTCGCGCCAGGCTTCAAGTACAACCTGACCGACATTGCATCGGCACTCGGTCTCGCCCAGATGGCCAAGTTGCCGCGCTTTCTGGCGCGGCGCCAAGCGCTCGCTGCGCGATACATGGTCGAACTCGCAGGCCTGCCGCTGCAGCTGCCGGCCGACGCTCCAGCGGGGGATGTCCACGCTTGGCATCTCTACGTGATCCGCCTCGCCGAGTCAGTGCGCATGACACGCGACGAAGTGATTCAGGCGCTGTCGGATCGCGGCATCGGCACGAGCGTTCACTACGTGCCGCTGCACCGGCATCCGTATTGGCGCGACCGCTATGGCCTCACGCCGCAAATGTTCCCACACGCCGATGCGGCATATCGCGCGATGATCAGCATTCCGCTGTTCACGGCCATGACCGACGCCGACCAAACCCGCGTAATCGAGGCGCTAACCGAGATTCTGGGCTGATGACGAAGCGTCTTTTCGACAGTCTGTTTTCTGCAGGCGCTCTCTTGGTTTTGGTGCCACTGCTGCTGGCAGTCGCGATCTGGATCAAGCTCGACTCTCCTGGGCCGATCTTCTTTCGCCAGGTGCGCATTGGCCTTGGTGGCAAGCCGTTCAAGATCTTTAAGTTCCGCTCGATGCACAGCGACGCTCAGATGTTCGGCCCGCAGCTCACGGTAGGCGACGACACGCGAATCACACGCGCTGGCATCCTGATTCGCAAGTACAAGATCGACGAGTTTCCGCAGTTCATCAATGTCCTGCTCGGCCACATGAGCTTGGTGGGTCCACGTCCGGAAGTTCCGCGCTATGTGGCGTTGTACCCCCCCGCCATGCGCGATGTGGTGCTCAGCGTTCGCCCCGGCATCACCGACCTTGCGTCGATCGCCTATCGGGACGAGAGCAATTTCCTGGCCCAAAGCGCCGATCCAGAGCGCACGTATGTCGAGCAGGTGTTGCCTGCTAAATTAGCGCTATGCGAACGCTACGTGCGCGAACGCAGTTTCTTCGGGGATCTGGCAATCATCGGCCGCTCAATGCGCGTTTCATTCTCGCGCCAGCCATGATCCCTTCGCAGTCGAGCCGTTGGTGCCGCGCCGCCGGACATGCGCGCCGGCACCAACCGCGCGCCGTTCCTGCCACTACACCAACAAGCGTGCCCACCGTAGGCGTCCAGCGACTTCCTGCTTGGCTGAACTTCGGAAGCGTGCGAGCGGTTTCTGGCCCGCTCCAGGCAAGCGTCGTGACGCGGTTGCTCATCTGAGTGAACCCCTACTCCATGTCACTGATCTCCGTAGCCAGGCTCCTGGCGCAGTTGTCACCGCAGGCGAAGTTCGCCGTGATGATCGGTGGCGACGCCTTGTTTCTGCCACTGTGCATGCTGTTGTCAGTGGCGCTTCGCCTGGGTTCGATACCCGCCGCACTTGATACGGCCCTGCTAGTTCAGATTCTGCTGGCGTTGCTGACCTTGCCGGTGCTAGGTGCCGCAGGGCTGTATCGCACGGTAGTGCGTTACATCGACCTGCGTGTACTGGCGGCCGTCAGCGGTGCCCTGGCCGTGGTCGTCCTGCTGGTGTTTGCGCTGGCGTTGGCGCTCCAAGTCCAGGTGCTGCCGCGGTCGGCCTTGCTGATCTATTGGTTCGTGGCCTTCGCCTATGTGGTGACGTCACGCTTCATCGCGCGCACCTTGCTGCGGCGCGGAATCCGGCACGGCGGCCGCCCACGCGTTCGTGCGGCGATCTACGGTGCGGGCGACGCTGGTGCGCAGTTGGCGCAGGCCATGCAGTTCAGCCCCGAGTACAAGGCCACCTGTTTTCTAGACGACAGTGAGAGGTTGCAGGGCAAGACCGTCAGCGGGCTGCAGGTGTATGCGCCGTCGTCGTTGACCGAGGCGGTGTTTCGCCATGACGTGGGCCTGATCGTGCTGGCCATTCCTTCGGCCACCACGGCACAGAAGCGCCGCCTCATCCAGCGGGTTGAAAGCGCTGGCCTGCCGGTGAAAATTCTGCCTGGCCTGAGCAACCTGGAAGACGGCCAAGCCGGTATCTCTGACATCCGCGAAGTCGATGTGGCCGACCTGCTGGGGCGGGATGCCGTGCCGCCTGACCCCGCTCTCTTTGCGCGCAACATCGCTGGCAAATCGGTACTCGTGACCGGTGCCGGGGGCTCGATCGGAAGTGAGTTGTGCCGCCAGATCCTGACGCAGCGGCCAGCCCGGCTCGTCCTGCTGGACCACAGCGAGTTTGCTCTCTACACCGTGGACCACGAGTCGCAAGCCTGTGCCCACGGTGCCCAAGTCATCGCCTGCTTGGGCTCGGCGCTCGACGAAGGCCTGGTGCGCACGCTGATGCAAGCCCATGCGGTGCAGACCGTCTATCACGCTGCGGCCTACAAACATGTGCCCATCGTCGAAGCCAATGTGCAGCAGGGTCTGAGCAACAACGTCTTCGGCTCACTCAACGTGGCCAGGGCGGCGGCCGAGTGTGGGGTCGAGACCTGCGTGCTTGTCTCCACCGACAAGGCAGTGCGCCCGACCAATGTGATGGGAGCCTCCAAGCGCGCAGCCGAGCTGGTGTTCCAGGCCGCGGCCTTGCGAGCCGGGGCCCGTACCGTGTTCTCGATGGTGCGCTTTGGCAATGTGCTCGGCTCTTCGGGATCAGTGGTGCCGCTGTTCCGCCGCCAGATCCAGGCGGGCGGACCCATCACCATCACCGACCCGGACATCACTCGCTTTTTCATGCTGATTCCTGAAGCCGCCCAGTTGGTGATCCAGGCCGGCGCCATGGCGCGGGGCGGCGACGTGTTTGTTCTCGACATGGGCGCGCCGGTGCGCATTGTCGATTTAGCGCGCTCGATGGTCAGGCTCTCGGGCCTGACGGAGAAAACGCTTGAAGAACCGGACGGGGACATCGAGATCAAGGCCGTCGGCCTGCGAGCGGGCGAGAAGCTCTACGAAGAACTGCTCATCGGCAACGATGTGGTGCCCAGCGGGCACCCGAGGATTCTCTGCGCGCGCGAACGCTACGTCGACCCGGTGTTACTCGACAAGATGCTGCGTTCGCTGCAACAGGCGTGCGATGCCAACGACACAGAGTTGATGCTGCGCCAGATCCGAAACCTGGTGCCCGAGTACCGTTCGCCGGAAGAGGTGAACGCGGAGGCCACGGCCGCTCGCTCGGTATTCGCCAACTGAATTTCAACTCAGGTACGACTGTATTGGCAGGGCGGTGGTCGTGCCCCGACCCTGATGAAACTTCGGCTGCGGGCGGCTTCATCCCACCAATAGGCTGTACCGACGTCGTTGGCGGCTTGCTGGGATTTCAGCCCACGATGACTGAGAGAGCTCACTTACCGAACGGGTCGGCGTGCGTCCCAGCTCGCTCGAAGCGCACTACTTCGCCATCCACGCAGTAGATCAAGACCCAATCAGGTCCGATGTGAAGATCGGCTCGGTTTTCATTCACCTTTCAGTGCGCATCAAATGCCCAACCGTTTGAACAAGTCAGACGCGCTGGCGGCGCAGAACACGTCCTCGCCTTTACGGCCCTTGCGGATGGTGTCGGCGGTTAGTGCGTTGGGCGTTTCGCTGTCAGCGATGTAAAGGCGCACCAGGTCACGGATGATCTGAGCCGCGGGGCGATGGCGATCAGCTGCTACGGCCATGAAGCGCTCGCGCAGATCGGACTTCATCTTGATGGGCATTTGTACTTCTTTGGACATGACTGCCTCACTCAGTTGCAGCGTCAAGGTTGCAGTTCTATAGGTATCTCTTAGATATTCAACGCATACCTATAGAGTGTTCGCCTGGTGAGCAGCTCGTGGTGGATCCGTTGTGCGCCACCCGGCCAGCAGACCGAGCATCAGCGTGCCCAGCACATCGCGCCTGTCAGGGGTGGACATCGAATTGGTGCGCCAGAGTGTCGGCTCAGATCCGCGCATCGCGTCTGCAAGCGCTGTATGCCGGGAAGGAGGCCGCGCGGGTGCTGGGCGAGGGGCCGGGGCCTGGTGATGGTGGACGCGGCTGCGCTGGCCCTCAATCCTGCACGCCGACCACCTCCACCCCCCCGCGCGCGTACTCGCCCTCGCCGCCAAAGACGAGCATGCGTCGCGCCACGGGTGTGCGCAACATGCGCTCGACCTTGTGCATGCCGGCCAGGAACTCGCTGTGGAAGGTCCGCCCTGCTTTCACTTCCACCAGACCCACGTGCCCGGGGGGCATGCCGTCTTCGACGACCAGATCGACTTCGAGGCCGGCACTGTCGCGGTAGTAGTGCAACGCAGGTGCACGCCCGTGGTGAAGCGCGTGCTTGACGAACTCCATGACCACCAGGTTCTCGAACAGATGGCCACGCAGTGGGTGGCTGGCGAGTTGCTGCTCGTCGGTAATACCCACCAGCCAGGCTGCCAGGCCGGTATCACAGAAGTACAGTTTGGGCGCCTTGACGAGGCGTTTGCCGATGTTGGCAAACCAGGGCGGCAACAGGCGCACCACGTAGCTGGCCTGCAGCAGGCTGATCCAGGCGCGTGCGGTGTGGCCCGACACGCCCACATCGGCGGCCAGACTGTGCATGTTCAACACCTGGCCCACGCGGCCTGCTGCCAGACGAACGAAGCGACGAAACTCGTCAAGGTTTCTCAGCTCTGCGAGCTGGCGCAAGTCACGCTCCACGTAGGTGGCAAAGTAGTCGGCCAGGGCGACCGCAGGGTCGAGCGCATCGGCATGAATGCGCGGATAGCCGCCGCGCACGATCAGCGCGTCGATGCTCAATTCGAGCCCGGCCGCACGAAGTTCATTGATCGACATCGGCAAAAGGTGCAGCAAGGCCGTGCGACCGGCGAGCGACTGCGTCACATTGCGCAGCAGGTCGAAGTTGTGGCTCCCGGTCAGGATGAATTGCCCAGGCCCCGGGCGTTCATCCACCGCTGCCTGGACCCACGAGAGCAATTCGGGCACCCGCTGCACTTCGTCAAGTACCGCACCCGTGCGCGCAAACTGCAGCAGAAACCCAGCCGGGTCGTCACGGGCGAAGTCACGTGTGTCGGGCCGCTCGAGGTTGGCGTAAGGCATGTGCGAAAACGCGGCCCGGCACAAGGTTGTCTTGCCGGCCTGGCGCGGCCCGGTCACCGTGACGACCGGGTACTGACGCGCGCGCTGCTGGAGCACGGGCAGGAGTGTGCGGGTGAAGCTCATACCGGGTTCGTGCAAATGTGAAGTAGTGGCTCATTTTTGCACAACTGGGGATCGATGACTGGTGCGATGTTGAGCGTGGCCAACCAGCTCAAGTAGTTTGCCCGCCGCCAGCCCACAACACACCCAAGGGCACGGCCCACAGGCTTTCATCAAATGGGACGAGCTGCTCGCCGGTGTAGGGAACGATGCCCCTGACAACGTCCTGCCCGGCGGCGTCGGCGAGTTCGCGCAAGCCGTTGAAGTCACTCTGGGTTAAGCTGGCCCAGGCCTTGACCTCCACGCCGACGATCCTGCTCCCGGGCGCTACCAGCACCATGTCGACCTCCCGCCCTGCGGACGTACGGAAGTGCCACGCCCTGGCCACCGTCCCAGCGCAGCGCAGGTGGCGTCGGAGTTCCTGCACGACAAAGCTCTCTAGCAGGGGGCCGAGTTGCGTCGACAACGCCAGCGCGCCGGCATCGGTATAGCCGTGCAGATGTGCAGCCAGCCCGGCGTCGATCAGGTGCAGCTTGGCCGCCTTCACCAGCCGCTTGCCAAGCTTGGCCAACCATGCCGGCAGCGGCTGCACGATGAACAGTGCCTCAAGTAGCGCGAGGTAGCGCCGCGACGTGGAGTGCGCAATGCCCGTGGCGCGCGACGCCTCGGCCCAGTTCAGCAGTGCGCTGGTGCGTGCTGCCAGCAGCGACAGCAGCCGCGGCATGTCGTGCAAGCCTTCGATGTTGGCGTAGTCACGAACGTCGCGCTCCAGCAAGCTGGCCAGATAGGTGCGGAACCAGGCCTCCCACCGCTGTGGATCACTTCGACCCATCGCTTCCGGATATCCGCTCGCGACAAGCCGTCGCACGACGTCGGTGCGGTCGGTTCTCACCGTGCGCCGCACACGGGGAGTGGTGTCGAAGACGGCATCGACAAGGTTGTGCGGCGAAGCCGCGATCCCGGCCTGCGAGATCGGGTCCAGCGTCAGCACCTCCATGCGCCCGGCCAGCGACTCGCCTGCCGTCGGCAGCATGAACACACTGGCGGATCCGGTGAGCAAGAAGCGGCCCGGCGCGGGATTTCGATCGACCGCCCTTTTGAGCGCAACGATCAGAGCGGGCGTGGCTTGCACCTCGTCGATCAACGTCATACCCGCCGCACCATCGATGAGCGCGGGAGGATCGGTGCGGCCTCATGGCTGCACTTTCGCCACGTCATGGCCAATTCACGAGCGCTTGGCGGCAGAGCGGATTCACACTGAAGCCGCCGAGCGCCTGCCACTCGGGCCAGGGCGGCGAGGATTGAATGGCTCGCTCCACCCTGCACCTAAAATCTCAGCAAACTCAATGAGTTGCCGATGACCACCGCCCCCCTGCACGAGCCCAGCGCCGCCCTCCCCCTCGACGAGAACAAGCTCATCGCCGAACGGCGCGAGAAGCTGGCGGCGATCCGCAAGCAGGGCGTGGCCTTCCCCAACGATTTCAAGCCGACCCACCACGCGGCCGACCTGCAGCTGCGCCACGGCAATACGCCCAATGAGGAGCTGGAGCCGCAGGCCATCCATGTCGCCGTCGCTGGCCGCCTGATGCTCAAGCGCGTGATGGGCAAGGCCAGCTTCGGCACGCTGCAAGACGCCTCCAGCCGCGTGCAGCTCTTCGTCACCAAGGATGCGCTCGGCGAGGCGGGCTATGACGCCTTCAAGCATTGGGACTTGGGCGACATCATCGGTGCCGAGGGCACGCTCTTCCGTACCAGGACCGGCGAGCTGTCGGTGCGCGTGGCCAGCCTGCGCCTGCTCACCAAGAGCCTGCGCCCGCTGCCCGACAAGTTCCACGGCATGACGGACCAGGAGCAGAAGTACCGCCAGCGCTATGTCGACCTGATGATGGACGACGCGGCGCGCGCTCGCTTCGTGGCGCGCAGCAAGGCGGTGTCGTCGATCCGCAATTTCATGGTCGAGCACGGCTTCCTGGAGGTCGAGACGCCGATGCTGCACCCGATCCCGGGCGGGGCCAACGCCAAGCCTTTCGTCACTCACCACAATGCGCTGGATCAAGAGATGTTCCTGCGCATTGCGCCAGAGTTGTACTTGAAGCGCCTGCTGGTGGGCGGCTTCGACCGCGTGTTCGAAATCAACCGCAACTTCCGCAACGAAGGCATCTCAGTTCGGCACAACCCCGAGTTCACGATGATGGAGTTCTACGCCGCCTACTGGAACCACCACGATCTGATGGACTTCACCGAGAACGTGCTGCGCCATGCCGCGCGCGCGGCCGCGGGCACCGCCACGCTCAGCTATGCCGGCAAGCCGGTCGAGCTGGACCGCCCCTTTGCGCGGTTGTCAGTGCGCAATTCCTTGGTCGAGCATGCCGGCTTGAGCGCGGACGAGGCCGACGATGCCCAGGTGCTGCACGCCAAGCTCAGGGCCTTGGGCGAGGAGCCGCCGGCCCGTTGGGGCCTGGCCGAGTTGCAGTTTGCGATGTTCGAGGCCGTGGTCGAAGCCAAGTTGTGGCAGCCCACCTTCATCACCGACTACCCGGTCGAGGTGAGCCCACTGGCGCGCGCTTCCGACACCAACCCGGCCGTGACGGAGCGCTTCGAGCTGTTCATCACCGGGCGTGAAGTTGCCAACGGCTTCTCGGAGTTGAACGATGCTGAGGACCAGGCCGCGCGCTTTTCCGCGCAAGCCGCGCACAAGGAGGCCGGCGACGAGGAGGCGATGTTCTACGACGCCGACTTCATTCGCGCGCTGGAGTACGGCATGCCGCCCGCCGGCGGCTGCGGCATCGGCATCGACCGCCTGATCATGCTGCTGACCGACAGCCCGAGCATCCGCGACGTGATCTTGTTCCCGGCCCTGCGCCGGGAAGCGTGATCGCACGGGCATTGCGCTGAAGGGCACAAACGTGACGACCGAGCGGCTCGATTCACTCCCCGAGATCGAAGCCGCCCTCTGGCGCGGGCTGGTCGCGGCAACCCAGCGCGGCCCGCACCCCTGGCGCAACGCGGTGCTGGCCACCACCGACGGCGAGATCGGCGATGCGCGCACCGTGGTGCTGCGCAGTGCCGACCATGCAACGCAGCGCCTGACCTTGTTCAGTGACGCGCGTGCCGCCAAGGTGGCGCAGCTCTCGGCCCACCCGGTCGGCACCCTGGTGCTGTGGTCGCCGGCTCTGGGCTGGCAATTGCGCCTGCGCGTGCGGCTGCAGGCGCACACCGACGGTTTGGCGGTCAGCTCGCAGTGGGCGCGCCTGAAACTCACCACAGCGGCGCAGGACTACCTGAGCGTGCAAGCCCCGGGCAGCGCGCTCGACGCGGCCCTGCAAGCGCGCGGCGAGCGGGCTCACTTCGCGCTCATCGAGGCCGACGTGCTGGC
>JANNGJ010000252.1:0-9753 GCA_031403815.1 Burkholderiales bacterium
GCTCAAGGAGCAGGGCCACGAAGTCGTCGCGATCTTCATGAAGAACTGGGAGGATGACGACGACAGCGAGTTCTGCTCGAGCAACATCGACTTCGTTGATGCCGCCGCGGTGGCTGACGTGCTCGGCATCGAAATCGAGCACGTCAACTTTGCTGCCGAGTACAAGGATCGCGTCTTTGCCGAGTTCCTGCGCGAGTACCAGGCTGGCCGCACGCCCAACCCCGACGTGCTGTGCAATGCCGAGATCAAGTTCAAGGCCTTCCTCGACCACGCCCTGCGCCTGGGGGCCGACCACATCGCGACGGGTCACTATGCCCGTGTTCGTGAACGCGAAGGCCGCTTCGAGCTGCTCAAGGGCCTGGACCCGGCCAAGGACCAGAGCTACTTCCTGCACCGCCTGAACCAGGCCCAGTTGAGCAAGACGCTGTTTCCGGTGGGCGAGTTGAAGAAAACCGAGGTGCGCCGCATCGCTGCCGAGATCGGCCTGCCGAATGCGACGAAGAAGGACTCGACCGGCATCTGTTTCATCGGCGAGCGGCCGTTTCGTGAGTTCCTGAATCGCTATTTGAAGCACGAGCCCGGCGCCATCGAAGACGAACGCGGGCGCAGGCTCGGCGCCCATGTCGGCTTGTCGTTCTACACCCTGGGCCAGCGCCAGGGGCTGGGTATCGGCGGCGTGAACTTGACCGCCAAGACCGCGGGTACGCGCTCGGCCCCCCGAGGGGGCGCGTCCGCCTTGGGGCGGCCCGGCAGCGGACCGACCGCGTCGACGCCGGTCGGCTATCACGCACCCTGGTTCGTGGCGCGCAAGGACCTGGATCGCAACGTCTTGGTCGTTGTGCAGGGCCATGAGCACAGGGCCCTGCTGTCAAGTGCTTTGCAGGCGGCGGATGCGAGTTGGGTTGCAGGCCAAGCGCCCGCCGGGGGCGCTTGTGCCGCCAAGACCCGCTATCGCCAGGCCGACGCCGCGTGCCGCTTTGCCGGCAGCGCCGACGCCGAGTTCACACTGGCGTTTGACACGCCGCAGTGGGCTGTCACGCCGGGCCAGAGTGCCGTGCTCTACGACGGCGAGATCTGCCTTGGCGGCGGTGTGATCGCGGCGGCCACGCCCTTCATGGGATAGGCCGCCGCGGCCGGGTGCGTCCAGTGCCTCAGTTGGCCAGGTTCGGGATCAGCACGCCGCTCAAGACATGGATCACGCCGTTGCTAGCGCGCACGTCGACGCCAACGATGCTCTTCGGTGCGGTCGTGCTGTCGGTGATGCGAGCGATGGTGGGCGCCGGGCCGGCCGTGATCGTGATGTTCTGCCCTGACAGTGTGGCCACTGGGGTGCCGAAGGGGATGCCGGACGACAGCACTTGCGACGTGAGCACGTGGTAAGTCAGCACGGTGCTGAGTTGCGGGCCGGTCAGGACAGCCACCGTGCCGGCGATCGCGGCAAAGGCGTCATTCGTCGGCACGAACACCGTGAACGGGCCGGCACCACTCAGAGCGCCGACCAGGCCGTGTGAGCTCACGGCGCCCACCAGGTTCGAGAAGCTTGCGGGGTTGGCTTGCGCCATCTGCACCACGGTGAGCGCACCTGGCGGGATCGGCACCTTGTCGATGACGTGAATGACGCCGTTGCTGGCGCCGACATCGGCGGTGGGGGCCAAAACCGTCAGGCTGGCGGTCGGCGCCGACAGCGTCGTGGCCAGATTGCCCGGCGCATGATCATCACTTCCACCGCAAGCGCTCACTAGCGCTGCAGTGGCTTTCAGTATTTACCGTGATCGACTAGGGGACATTGCGCATGCTTGCGCTCGGCCACGCGCCGGCCACAAACAAAAACGCCCCGCTGTGCGGGGCGCCGTGGCCGGTGTCAAACCGGGCTGGGGTGCTCAGAAGGGAATGTCGTCATCCATGTCGTCGAAGCCGGTTGACGACTTGGCGGGTGTGCTGGCCGCCGGCCGGCCCGCGGCGGGGCGCGGCGCGGGTGCGCTGCGCTGGCCGCCGCCCATGTCGTCGCCGCTGCCCATGCCTTCGCGCGGGCCGAGCAGCTGCATTTCGGTGGCGACCACCTCGGTAGAGTACCTCTCGACGCCGTCCTTGTCGGTCCACTTGCGCGTCTTCAGGCGGCCTTCGACATAGACCGAGCGGCCCTTCTTCAGGTACTCGCCGGCGATATCGGCCAGGCGGTCGCGGAAGACGACGCGGTGCCATTCGGTTTCTTCCTGCTTCTCGCCGCTGGTCTTGTCCTTCCATTGCCGCGAGGTGGCGATGGCCACATTGCAGATCGAGCCGCCGTCGGGGAACGTGCGCATCTCGGGATCGCGGCCGAGGTTACCGACGATGATGACTTTGTTGACTGAGGCCATGGGCGCTCCTTGAGCGGGCGTTGAAGGGGTGGGCCAGCATGATACCGACCGGCATCGAGGCGCCCACCCCTAGGCGCCGCGCCGCGCACGCGGCGCATCAGGGCTCGCCGTCGTTGTAGTCCAGGTTGTTGGCCGGCCGCTGCATCAGGCGGTGGCCGGGCGCGAAGGCGCCCAGCTTGCCGGAATCAGGGTAGTAGCAGATCTCCGGCCGCTCCTGGGTGCTGATGCTCAGGTAGTGCATCGGCGCGTCGGAGGTGTTGATGAACTGGTGCGGGTACTCGGGCCCAGGCGGGATCACCACCACGTCGCCGGCGCGCACCGGCAGCATTTCGCCCGCCACACGCAAGCTGCCCGCGCCTTGCAGGATCACGAACATCTCTTCCTGCGCCAGGTGGTAGTGGTAGGGACAGGAGCGTTTGCCAGCGGCCAGGATGTCGAAGCCGGCGCCGAGCTTCTTGGCCACCAATCCGTCGGTGATGCCGCCACACAGGGTGTCGTAGAGCGGCGCGCGCAATTGGTGTTCGAGTTGAACCTCATCGGTGTTGCGAATGAGTTGTTGGCGCAGGGTGCTTGCGCCGGCGACGTACTCTGGCATGGTGTTCTCCTGCTGCGGGGCGCCATCTTCGCATTGCAGGGCTGGCTTACCATCCCCGCCCGATGACAGCCGCCCTCGCGCTTCCCCAGTCCGTCCTACACGAGGTCTTCGGCTACAGCGCCTTCCGCGGCCTGCAGGGCGAGGTGGTGGCGCATGTCACCGCAGGCGGCGACGCCTTGGTGCTGATGCCCACCGGTGGGGGCAAGAGCCTGTGCTATCAGATCCCGGCTATCGTGCGCCACCGCGCTGGCCAAGGCGTGGCGGTGGTGGTGAGCCCGCTGATTGCGTTGATGCACGACCAGGTTGGCGCGCTCGAAGAGGCTGGCGTGCACGCGGCTTTCCTCAACTCCACCTTGTCCAGCGACGACGCCGCGCGCATCGAGCGCGAGTTGCGCAGTGGCCGCCTGGTGCTGCTCTACGCTGCACCCGAGCGCCTGCTCACACCGCGCTTCCTGGGCATGCTCGACTCGCTGCATGAGCGCGGCTTGCTCAGCCTGTTCGCTATCGACGAGGCGCATTGCGTCAGCCAGTGGGGCCACGACTTCCGCGAGGAATACCTCGGTCTGTCGATCCTGCACGAGCGCTTTGCCGGCGTGCCGCGCATCGCGCTGACCGCCACGGCCGACCACATCACGCGCGCCGACATCGTCAAGCGCCTGGCCCTCGAAGACGCCCAAACTTTCGTCGCCAGTTTCGATCGGCCCAACATCCGCTACACCATCGGTGAAAAGGATGAGCCCAAGCGCCAACTGCTGCGCTTCCTGCGCGACGAGCACGAGGGGCGAGGCCGGCATCGTCTATTGCGGCACGCGCAAGAAGGTGGAAGAAACGGCAGATTGGCTCAGCGCCGAGGGCATCCCCTCGCTGCCGTACCACGCCGGCCTCGACGCCGGCCTGCGCCAGCGCCACCAGGACCGCTTCCTGCGCGAAGACGCCGTCGTCATGGTGGCCACCATCGCCTTCGGCATGGGCATTGACAAACCCGATGTGCGCTTCGTCGCCCACCTCGACCTGCCCAAGAACATCGAGGCCTACTACCAGGAGACCGGCCGCGCCGGCCGCGATGGCGCGCCTGCCGACGCATGGATGGTCTATGGCCTGCAGGATGTGGTGAATCAGCGCCGCATGATCGACGAAAGCCCCGCCGAAGACGAGTTCAAGCGCGTTCAGCGCGGCAAGCTCGACGCCCTGCTGGCCCTGGCCGAGGCGCACGATTGCCGGCGCGTGCGCCTGCTGGGCTACTTCGGTGAACACAGCACACCCTGCGGGAATTGCGACAACTGCCTGACCAACCCCGACACGTGGGACGGCACCGAAGCAGCAAGAAAGTTGTTGTCCTGCATCTACCGCTTCCAGCACAGCAGCGGCATCAGCTTCGGCGCCGGCCACCTGATCGACGTGTTGCGCGGCAAGGTCACCGACAAAGTCACCCAGCACGGCCACCAGCGCTTGTCCACCTTCGCCATCGGCGCCGATCTCGACGACGGCCGCTGGCGCGGCGTGCTGCGCCAGCTGGTCGCCCTCGGCCATGTCGTGCCCGAAGGCGAATACAACACCCTGGCCCTGACTGACAGCGCCCGCTCGGTGTTGAAGGGCGAAGTGCCGATCGTGCTGCGGGTGCCGCGCGCTGCGGCGCCGCGCACCCGCGAGCGCAAGGAGCGCAGTGGTGCTCCCCTGCGGGCGCCCGCCGCAGCCGCAGAACTCGACGCCACTGCGCAAGCACGCTTCGCTGCGCTCAAAGCCTGGCGCGCCGAAGTCGCGCGCGAACACAACTTGCCGGCCTACGTGGTGTTCCACGACACCACGCTGGCCACGATGGCGCGCGAGCAGCCCGGCAGCCTGGACGAACTCGCCGGCATCAGCGGCGTGGGCGCGAAGAAGCTCGAGGCCTACGGTCGCGAGATCTTGCGCGTGCTGGACGCAGCGGGCTGAGTGCAGCGGTTTTCCGGCGCGGCTCCGTCCGCGCAGGGTGCCGGTGACCGGCCGATTGCGCCGGGGCCGCGGCACTGCCGATAATGCTCGATTCGCCTGCCGGACCCCCATGCCACCAGACCGCACCCAGCTCCGCATCCGCGGCGCGCGCACGCACAACCTGAAGAACATCGACCTCGACATCCCCCGGGATGCGCTGGTGGTGATCACGGGGCTGTCGGGTTCGGGCAAATCCAGCCTGGCCTTCGACACCCTGTACGCCGAAGGGCAACGCCGCTATGTCGAGAGCCTGAGCGCCTATGCGCGGCAGTTCCTGCAGCTGATGGACAAGCCCGATGTCGATGTCATCGAGGGCTTGAGCCCTGCCATCAGCATCGAGCAAAAGGCCACCTCGCACAACCCGCGCTCGACGGTCGGCACCATCACCGAGATTCACGACTACCTGCGCCTGTTGTACGCCCGCGCCGGCACGCCCTTCTGCCCCGACCACGACCTGGCCTTGCAGGCGCAGAGCGTGGCGCAGATGGTGGATGCCGTGCTGGCACTGCCGGAGGACACGCGGCTGGCGATCCTGGCACCCGTGGTGCGCGACCGCAAGGGCGAGTTCGTCGAGCTGTTCGCCGACATGCAGGCGCAGGGCTATGTGCGTTTTCGGGTCGACGGCGCGGTGGTCGATGCGGCCGAGCTGCCCAAGCTGAAGAAGGCCGAGAAGCACGACATCGATGTCGTCGTCGATCGCATCAAGGTTCACGCCGGCCTGCAGCAGCGCTTGTCAGAGAGCTTCGAGGCGGCCCTGCGCATCGCCGACGGCCGCGCGCTGGCGCTGGAGATGGACAGCGGCAAAGAACACCTGTTTTCCAGCAAGTTCGGCTGCCCGGTTTGCAGCTATTCACTGCCCGAACTCGAGCCGCGCCTGTTCTCCTTCAACTCCCCCGTCGGCGCCTGCCCGAGCTGCGACGGCCTGGGCCAGGTGACGGCCTTCGACCCCGAGCGCGTGGTGGCCTTCCCGAGCATCAGCCTGGCCAGCGGCGCCATCAAAGGCTGGGACCGGCGCAACGCCTACACCCACTCGCTGCTCGAATCGGTGGCCAAGCACTACGGCTTTGATGTCGAGACACCATTCGAGCAGCTCGCCACGGAGCACCAGCATGTGCTGCTGTACGGCTCGGGCTCGACGGAGATCGCCTTCGTTTACCAGGCCGACGGCGCCGCCGGGCGCAAGCGCAGTGTCAAGCGCTCGCATCCGTTCGAGGGCGTGATCCCGAGCTTCGAGCGGCGCTGGCGCGAAACCGATTCCGCGGCAGTGCGGGAGGACTTGTCACGCTACCAGGCACCCAAGCCCTGCCCCGAGTGCCGCGGCACGCGCCTCAAGCGCGAGGCCCGCCATGTCTTTCTGCAAGGCAATGACCCTGCCGTGCGCGGCCTGCCGATCTACGAGGTCGAGCACGCCACGCTGGCCGACTGCCTGGCGTATTTCGAGGCACTGCACCTGATCGGCAACAAGGCCGACATCGCCGAGAAAGTCATGCGCGAGGTGCGCTCGCGGCTGAAGTTCTTGAACGACGTCGGCTTGAACTACCTCAGCCTGGACCGCAACGCCGACTCGCTGTCTGGCGGCGAGGCGCAGCGCATTCGCCTGGCCTCGCAGATCGGCTCGGGCCTGACGGGCGTGATGTACGTGCTCGACGAGCCCAGCATCGGTCTGCACCAGCGCGACAACGAGCGCCTGATCGCCACCTTGCGCCGCCTGCGCGACTTGGGCAACAGCGTGCTGGTGGTGGAGCACGACGAAGACATGATCCGCAGCGCCGACCACGTGGTCGACATGGGCCTGGGCGCCGGCAAACATGGCGGCCGCGTGATCGCCCAGGGCACGCCGGACGAAGTCGCCGCGAACGCCGAGTCGCTGACCGGGCGCTACCTCGGCGGCGCCTTGCGCATTGCGGTGCCCACGCGCCGCGTGGCACTGGCCGACAGCGCCACGCCGCAGCACCTGACGATCTCGGGCGCGCGCGGCAACAACCTGCAGGCCGTGAGCGTCGAGATTCCCGTCGGCTTGTTCACCTGCGTCACCGGGGTCTCGGGATCCGGCAAGAGCACCCTGGTGAATGACACGCTCTACACCGCGGTGTCCAAGAAGCTCTATCAAAGCCACGCCGAGCCGGCGCCGCACGACAGCATCGAAGGCCTGGAGGCCTTCGACAAAGTCATCAATGTCGACCAGAGCCCGATCGGCCGCACGCCGCGCTCCAACCCGGCCACCTACACCGGCTTGTTCACGCCGATCCGCGAACTCTTCGCGGAAGTGCCTGCCGCGCGGGAGCGTGGTTACGGGCCGGGCCGCTTCTCCTTCAACGTCGCCGGCGGGCGCTGTGAAGCTTGCCAGGGCGACGGCGTGCTCAAGGTGGAGATGCACTTCCTGCCCGACATCTACGTGCCTTGTGACGTCTGCCATGGGGCGCGCTACAACCGCGAGACGCTGGAGATCCTCTACAAAGGCAAGCACATCACCGGCGTGCTCGGCATGACGGTGGAAGACGCCTACAGCTATTTCTCGGCCGTGCCCAACATCGCGCGCAAGCTGCAGACCCTGCTCGATGTCGGGCTGGGCTACATCACGCTGGGCCAGAGCGCGACCACGCTGTCGGGCGGCGAGGCACAGCGCGTCAAACTGGCGCTCGAGCTCTCCAAGCGCGACACCGGGCGCACGCTCTACATCCTGGATGAGCCGACCACCGGCCTGCACTTCGCCGACATCGAGCTGTTGTTGAAGGTACTGCACCAGTTGCGCGATGCCGGCAACACCATCGTCGTGATCGAGCACAACCTGGACGTCATCAAGACGGCCGACTGGCTCATCGACATGGGCCCTGAAGGCGGCGGCGGCGGCGGCCAGGTCGTGGTCTGCGGCACGCCCGAGGCGGTGGCCGCCCACGCGGGCAGCCACACCGGTCGTTTCCTCGCGCCGCTGCTGGCGCGTGACGCAGCGCACGGATCGCCGACCGCCGTCTCGCCACTGTGACAACTGGACACCAGCGGGTAGGGGCCTGCGTGAAGTGCGCCCCTCGCCGCCGGCGCCGGGCGTTCCGAGAATTGGGCCATGTTTTGCGGTCAGTTCACCCGATCACCCAAGAGAGCCGTCAGCGCACTGGCGCTGCTGCTGGCCGCCGGGTTGTTCACCTCGGCGCAGGCAGAGACCGGGCTCGAACCTTGTGCCGACACCCTCGCCCTCGCGGCTGCGCTGCAGCGCCTGAATGAGGTGCGCCAGGTTGGCGACGCGCCCTGCGTTGCCAGCACGGTTCCGATGCCGCCCCTGGCCTGGGAGTCACGCCTCGCAGGCAGTGCGCATGAACAAGCCACCGACTTGGCGCTGCGCGATCTGCTGTCGCATGTCGACGCGCGCCAACGCGGCCTGGGCGCTCGCCTGCGAGCGGTGGGCTATGCCGCTGCCGGCGCCGGCGAGAACCTGGCCGCCGGGCAGACGGATTTCGACGACACCCTGCAGGCTTGGTTGGCCAGCCCGACGCATTGCGCCAATCTGATGCAGGCAGAGTTTCGGGATGTCGGACTGGCCTGCGTTCAGCGCCCAGGTTCACGCTTTGAGCGCTTCTGGGTGGTTCATCTCGGCACGCCCGTGCGTGACGACACCCGCAGTGCGGCCCTGAACCTCAGTCCTGCCGTCTTCGCCGCGCGCTGACCAGCGCCAGGGCCGCCAGGCCCACCACGAGGCTGGCCCATGTGGCGGGCTCGGGAATCGGGCTCACGGGGGGCGCGGCATAGACGACGGCGAATCCCGGGCCGCCACCGCCACCGCCAATCACGCCGGGTTCGCCGCCCCTGTCTCCACCACCGCCGGTGCCGCCGCTACCGCCGCCACCGCCAATCACGCCAGGCCCACCGCCGCTACCACCGCCGCCGCCATTGCCGTCGTCCGTGCCGCCGTTTCCGCCAGGCGAGCCTGACCCGCGCGCAAAGGGCGAGCCACCGCCAACCGGTGCCGACAACCAAGGGGTCGGTCCGCCGCCGCCCGTGCCCCCGCCGCCCTCGTCGGGTGGCGTCACGCCATCGTCGCCACCGGTCGGCCACAAGGGAATCGTGGCACCCGCGACCGCTTCGGCAAAGGACGATGTGATCCCCGGTCCGCGTTCTGCCGGATCGCGGCCGGCAGGGCGCTCGGAAGCAGCGTCACCCAGCCCGCCTGCGTTGGCGGAGGTTGACGATCCAGTTGTCTCCGGCGCGCCCGTGCCGCGGCCCGATTCGCCCGCCACCCCTGTAGGGCGGCGATGGATGCGACTGACGTTGCGACACACGGTCGGCACCAGGATGCAGTGCTCCTGCTCGCAATAGACGACCCCGCGCTCGTGCATCTGCGCCGACCAGCGCTCGCGCGTCACTTGGCGGCAGACGCGGTCGAGGCCGAAGTGCATGTCTCGGATGGTCGGCTCGTAGGCCGTGCGGCCGCTGATGCTGTCTCGCCGGATGTCGACGAAATCGTCGTACTGGCGCGCCTGCATGCGCTGCTTGAGGCGCACGCGCACAGCCGTCGGGATGTCGGTGTAGCGGTCGACGGCGGCAACCACGTCACCCATGAAAGGGTTGTGGCCTGGGCGGTCCCAGCTGCAAGCGGCCACGCGCTCCATGCGCGGCACGTAGGCAACGGTTGCGGTCGCTTGGCCGGCAACCAGCAGCAGCAGGCAGAACAGGACGTTGAGGGCAGGCAAGCGGCGTAAGGGGATAGTCGGGTGGAGGGCAGGCGCCGGCGCGCAAGCCTATTGTCGGTGGTAAAACAGCGCCGACAACTCGGGCACCCCCGGGCTGCTGGCCCCCGAAGCGGTGGGGGCGCCGCGGCGGCAGGCGCCGCGCCGTGGG
>JANNGJ010000253.1:0-7876 GCA_031403815.1 Burkholderiales bacterium
CGGGCGCGGGCGACGATGGCCTGCCAGGCCTCGCGCAACTCGTCCGGGGCGACGTCGGGGAAGCGTGGCGCGAGTGACTGCTCGATCGTGACCTGGGCGCGCAGAAAATCCCGCCCCAGCACCGGCAGCGCGTCCAGGCGCGCGGCGGCCAGCTTCATCTGCTCGTACTCGAGCAGGCGGCGCACGAGTTCGGCGCGCGGATCCTCGGCTTCACGCCCTTCGGCACTCTTCCTCGGCGGCAAGAGCATGCGGCTCTTGATCTCGATCAGCATGGCTGCCATCAGCAGGTACTCGCTGGCCAATTCGAGGTTGTTCTTGCGCACCTGCTCGACATAGGTCAGGTACTGGCGCGTCACGTCGGCCAGCGGGATGTCGAGGATGTTGAAGTTCTGCTTGCGGATCAGGTAGAGCAGCAGGTCCAGCGGGCCCTCAAAGGCTTCGAGGAAGACCTCCAGCGCATCCGGCGGGATGTACAGGTCCGTCGGCATCGCGAACAGGGGTTCGCCGTACAGGCGTGCCACCGCCACGGCATCGACCACGGCGGGCGGCAGGGTGGCCGCGAAATCGGGGTCCTGCGGTGGCGGCAGCGTGCCGTCCACCCGGGCGGTCATCGTCACTTGACCTTGGTTTGGTAGACGTAGGGCTGCTGCGGCACGTCGGCCTCGCGCCAGTCGGCCTCGGCACTGCGGTCGATGGCGCGGTCCCACAGCCGCGCACGGCCAGCGCGCTGCTCTGCCTCGAGCGTCGGCTTCTTGGCCTTGAGCTCGCCGATGAACTGCGTGACGTCGGATTCGTACTTCTTCCAGAACAGCGGCATGGGCGGGCAGAATGCGAGCGAAGTTGACTCATTTTAACGGGGGTGGCCCATGCGCCTGAATCGTTTCCTTGCTGCGGCCGTCGTCTGTGCGCTTTTGACCGTGGCGGGCTGCGACCCGCAACGCATCGCCAAGCTCGAAGAGGGCGTGGCCACCGAAGCCGATGTGCGGCGCGAGTTTGGGGAGCCGGCGGCGGTTTTCAATCAGGCCGATGGCGGGCGCATCTTCGAGTATCCGCGCCAGCCCGAGGGCCAGACCAACTACTTCATCACCATCGGCGCCGACGGCAAGATGAGCGCCTTGCGCCAGGTGCTCAAGCCGAGCGAGTTTGCGAAAGTGGCGCCCGGCCTGGACAAGGCCGAGGTGCGCAAGCTGCTCGGCCGCCCCGCCAAGACCCAGCGCTTCGACCTCAAGCCCGACGAGGAGCACTGGGAGTGGCGCTGGCTCGAGTCGCAGCAAGCCAAGGTGTTCAGCGTCACGTTCGACCGCGACGGCAAGGTCACCACCTCGGCGAGCAGCGACGACATGCGCGACGCGACGAAGAACTGATCCGTCGTGGTCGAGATCGAGCTGAAGTTCCAGGTCGAGCCGGCGCAGCGCGGTGCCGTGCGGCGCGCGGTCGTGGCCTCCGGCGCCAGCGCGCAGGTGCTGCGCCTGCAGGCACGCTACTTCGACACCCCCGACGCCCGCCTGGCCGCCGCTGGCCTGGCGCTGCGCCTGCGCCGCGAAGGGCGCAACCGCTGGGTGCAGACCCTCAAGGGGCGCGGCGACGGCTTGATGACGCGTCTCGAGCACGAAGTCGTGCTGCCGCCCGGCGTGCCAGCCGTCCTCGATCTCGCGCGCCACGCGGGCACGCCGGCCGGTGCCGCCCTCGAGGCCGCACTCGGCCCCCAGGCGGGTGCGCTGCTCGAGCGCTACGCCACCGACATCCGGCGCACGCGGCGTGTGGCGCGCGCCCGCAGTGCCGAGGGGGCATGGGCCTCGATCGAGCTGGCCTGGGACGAAGGCTGGATCACCGCACAGCGCGACGACGCGCCGCAGCGCGCGGCCGTGGCCGAACTCGAGTTCGAGCTCCTCAGCGGCCCGCCGCAAGCCTTGCTGGCCCTGGCCTCGCGCTGGGTTCAGCGCCACGGCCTGTGGCTGGATGTGCGCAGCAAGGCCGAGCGCGGCCATGCGTTGGCTGTCGGCGCCGCGGCCCCGCCGGCATTGGCGCAGGCCGCGCTGGTCAGCCGGCGCATGGCGCCAGCGCGGGCGCTGGCGGCCATGGTGCAGGCCGCATTGGCCCAGGTGCTGCCCAACCTGGCTGCGCTGGCCGACGGCGGGACGGTGCCGGCCGAGCATGTGCATCAACTGCGCGTCGGCATTCGGCGCCTGCGCGTGGCCTTGCGCGAATTCGGCGGCGGCGTGAATGCGGTCGACCCGGCCTGGGACGATCTGCTCGCTCAGGCGTTCCGTGCCCTGGGCCGCTGGCGCGATGACGATGTCTTGCGGCAGACCCTGCTGCCCGCGCAACGGGCCGCGCAGCAGGCCGGCCTCATGCCGGCGATCCCTCAGTCTCATCGCGCGACGCGTTCTGAACCGCCGGTGGGGGCCGCGCTGCGCGAGCGCCGCCTGCATCAGGTGCTGCTGGCGCTGATTGGCTTGACGCTGGCGGCTGAGGCCAAGCAAACGGGCGCATCGCTCGGCGACGTGGCGCGCAAGCGCCTGACACGCTTGCGCAAGCGTGTGGTGGATGACGCCGCGGGCTTTGCGGCCCTGGACGACGACGCGCGCCACCGCCTGCGCAAACGCCTGAAGCGCCTGCGCTACAGCCTGGACTTCGTGGCCCCCCTGTTTTCCGCCAAAGAGGTGACCGCCTACCTGTCGCTCCTGAAGCCCGTCCAGGACGTGCTCGGCCAGTGCAACGACGCCGCCTTGGCGGAGGCGGCCTGTCGGGCCGCCGGCACGCCCACCCCTGCCGATGCCTTTGTCCTCGGGTGGCTCAGCGCGCGGCGCGATGCGTTGGCAGCCGAGGCGGCCTCGCGTCTGAAGCGGCTGGCGGCGGCACCGCGTTTCTGGAAGGCCTGACGCGTCTTCTGTGTTGCTCGCGCGAGGGGGATGGGTGGCCATCGACCCGTCGGCCGTACTCGCCGGGCCAAAAACGCCGTCGCAGGGCTGCCTCAGGATCGCAGCCCGACGCGAGCGCTTCGCTGCGGCGCCGGCATCACTTCGGCAGCAGGCTGAACTGCGTCACGGCGCTGTTCGGCGCAAACGCCACCTTGTAGTGCATGGCCCCACTGCCGAACGCAAGCTCATACGTGAAGACGCGGTCATCGCCCAGGTCCGCCTTCGAAACCAGGGCCATGCCCTGCGCCGGGCCCAGCGCGCGCAGTTGCTCCTGAACTGCCTTTGCGCCCGCAGGAAAAAACCCGGCCGGCAGGTGGGCGAAGTCGGCGGGCGCCAGCGTGCCTGCACGGGCGTCGTCCAGAAGGCGCTTGCATCGTGCTGTGACCTGGGGATCGCGGTCTTCGATCGGGCGCAGGACGGGCACGGAAAGCTGGGGGTTCAGCAGCTCCGCGATGCCATCGGCGATTCGAGTCGGATCCGCTTCGGCCAGGTTCGCGAGTACCACGATCGACAGGTCCTCACCGAGGAAGCGGGAGAACCGCGCCTGAAATCCCTGCCACGCGCCGGTGTGTCCCTGCAGCGGCTGGCCGCCGCGTTCGTCGAGATCCCATCCGAAACCGTGCGGGTAGGTCTTGCCGCTGTTGAGCTGAACGGGTGTCAGGATCCGCTGCCAGCTTTCGGGCTTGAGGACCGCGCGCGCACGAACTGCTGCGTCCCACGCGATCAGGTCACGCACCGTCAGGTAGAGAGCGCCATCGGCCGTCGTGTTGAGTGTGGGTGACACCCATTCCTGGTTCTTGACGGCGCCACCGACCAGTCGGTAGCCCGCCGCGCGATTCGGCACCAGATCGGCTTCGCTGATGACGCGCGCCGTCGTCATGCCCAATGGCTTGAACACCCGTTCGGCGAGCACGTCGCCATAGAAGGCCCCCGAGACCTTGCGCACGATGATGCCCAGCAGGACATAGCCCGTGTCGCTGTAATTCCAGCGCGCGCCAGCCGGAAACTCCAGCTCGAGCGAGAAGGCAAAGCGGCTCAGTTCCTCCTCGGTGTAGTCCTTCCGGTAGTCGAGCATGCCGTCCACATAGCCAGGAATGCCGCTCGTGTGTGTCAGCAGGTGCTGCACGGTGATCGAGCCCCACGTCTTTGGCGCATCCGGGAAGAACTTCGTCAGCGGGTCGGCCAGCGAGAGCTTGCCGTCCTCGACCTGCAACATGACGGCCGCAGCGGTGAACTGTTTTCCGAGGGAGCCGGATTGGTAGACCGTCGCCGCCCCTGCAAGCACCTGATGCTCCAGGTTCGCATACCCGTAGCCTTGGGCCTTGATCACGACGCCACCCTTGACGACGCCGACGACGACGCCAGGCACTTTTTGTCGTTGCATCTCCGCGCGGACGAGGCGGTCTATGCGGTCGCCTGCCGGCTCCTGGGCGCCAGCGAGCCCAGCAGCAGTGGCCAGCACCAGCGCCACGGCATGCATCACGCGAAAGGCCGGAACCATCAGGTATCTCCTCGATCATGAGGGCTGCCGCCGTGTGGACGCCGCCCGTGGCGCATCACGCCGGTCTGACGCGGGCTTTCTGCCCCGAGCGGTCGCTGCGGCAGAAAACCCCTTGCGCTACGTTATTGTGACGGCCTGCGAAGGGCAGATCTCGGGCTCGCGGGCGAACGTGCGCTGACGGCCAGTTCGCGTCATCCGGTCCCCTGAACGGCTCGCCCCGAAGCGGACCTGCGTGAATTCGCGCCCGGCCGTGGCACGAGCGTCCACAGCCGTCCTAGGAACGCCGGAGGCCGCACAGCAACATGCGTGGTGCCGCCGCACCTATGTGCCGTGAGCTTGGCCACGGTCTGTCCGGCGCGTTGTTCCGCACCCGCTCGCTGGGCCGTGTCACGCCGTTGCTGGAGCCGCGCAACTGGTCCTGCCACCTACAAGCCTACGCTCCGTGGCGCATCCGGCAAGGCCCTGACTTCTTCCCAGCGAACGCCATGGGCCGGGGCGCACGGCCTGCTCAGGGTTTCACCCAGAAGTCGGCGACCCTTGCCTCCCTAGAATTCGCCGTGAAAGCGCTTGCACGTTGGGCCGTAGTGGCGGGTCTCGCATGCGTCATCCGCCATCAGTTCCGTTCACCAAATAGATCCCGGCAAATGTTTTGCCTGGGCACGAGGGGCACACCTTTGAAGAGTATGTCCGGTGTCGTCGTCCTGGTTGCCCTGTGTCATCTGCTCGCGGCTTGTGGCGGGGGAGGCGCCTCGGTTGAGTCGCCCGTGAGCGGAACACCACCGCCGGCGACCCCGACCCCAGCCCCAGCCCCAGCCCCAGCCCCAGCCCTAACGCCAGCGCCGCCCAGCCCCGATCCGGCACCGACGACCCCTGCACCCACGCCGACACCGGCGCTCTCCAGCCTGGCACCTCTTTACGGCGCAGGCACCGCCCTCGAGTCCGCCACCGCCTTCGTACGGAGCGACGGCGTGGTGGTGACGCGCTTTGGCGATCGGGGTCGTGACCGGCATGCAAAGGACATAACCACGTCCGATCGCTACGACCACTACCTCGCCCACTACTGGCAGTACCGGACTGCACGCGTGCAGTTCGAAGACTACGTGCCCACGGGGCAGAGCCTGATTCGCGCGACCTTCATCACCGAATCGGAGCTGGGCGCGCGCGAGTTCCGGGTCTGGTACTGGGGGCTGACGACAAGTGGACAGTTCCACTTCAACCCGCAGAAGCAGGAGCAGAAGGTCAACCCCAACGAGACCGGGGTGGTCAACCACGGGCGCGGAACCTGGAACAACAACTTCGAGAAGATCAGCGAGTCCGGCACCCAGTTCAAGTACAGCCTGGACATCGTCAACAAGTGGGAGAACGGCGGCCAGATCCAGCGGCCGCTGCAGGTCGGCACCAACATGGAATTCGAGATCAGCCAGTTTCTGCTGGCGCCTCCGGCCGGCGCGCGCTTGAATTACTACGGCACCTCCTACGTGTACGTGATCGGCACTCCGGGCATGGCGCCCTTTGAATGGCAGCGCGGCGTCAACCTGCCGGGCGGCGCCAACGACGGCACGCCCATCGCCGCTGCCGGCCTTTTGGGCGGGGCCACCACGCTGGGCTACAACTACAGCAATGAGCCGGCAGGCCGCTTCATACAGATGGCCACCAACCTGAGCCCGGTCAACACGCAGCTCTTTGTCGAGGGGCGTCGGGTTCACCACACCAACTTCGAGAACGGCAGCCATGACGAGCGTCTCGACAACCCGATCTGGGCCGAGCAGATAGGCAAGGCGGGCTCGCGCTACATCAATCACTCCTGCGCGGCATGCCACGTTCGAAACGGACGTGCCCTGGTGGCCGACGTGGGCCGCGAGCTGGAAAAATGGGTATTCAAGGTGGGCGACGCCAGCGGCGGGCCCGATCCGCTCATCGGTTCGGTCTTGCAGCCCGCGGTAACGGGCGCGGCGGCGGTGGGCGAGGGCAGGGTCACCCTCGGAGCCTGGACCACTCTGCCGAACGGCCTGCGCTCGCCCAACTATGTCTTCAGCAACGGCACGCCCGCCCGCTTCTCGGCCCGCATCGCACCGCAACTGGTGGGCATGGGCCTGCTGGATGCGGTTTCCGAATCCACCATCCTGGAATGGGCGGATCCGGACGACCTGAACGCCGACGGCGTGTCGGGCCGCCCCTCGCTGGTGGTCGATCCGGTCACCGGTCAGACGCGCCTGGGGCGCTTCGGCTACAAGGCGGCCACCTTTAGCCTGGCGCACCAGGTGGCCTTGGCCCTGAACAAGGACATCGGGGTCATGACCCGCATGCTGCCCAACCCGGACTGCGGAAGTCGGCAGGCCCAGTGCGGGGCCGCGGGGCAGGAACTGTCCGATGCGGACTTCGACAAGTTAGTCAAGTACAACAGCTTGCTCGGTGTTCCTGCGCGGCGGAACTATGCCGATACAGCCGGCGAGACTCTCTTCAATCGCGTCGGCTGTGCAGGTTGTCATCGGCCCACCATGACCACCAGTCCGTTTCACCCGTTCGCGGAACTTCGCAGCCAGATCATTCACGCCTACACCGACCTGTTGCTCCACGACATGGGCGAAGGACTGGCGGACAACCACGGCGAGGGAACGGCCAGCGGCGCCGAATGGCGCACGGCGCCGCTGTGGGGATTGGGGCATGCAGTGAGCGTCATGCTCGCCGATCAGAAGGCCAACGACACCGTCTCACTGCGTCGCGATGTCAGCGATGTCAACCGCATCGGCTTTCTGCACGACGGTCGTGCTCGCACCATCGAAGAGGCGATCCTCTGGCACGGCGGCGAGGCTCTGAGCTCCAAGCGGGCCTATGAGGCGCTGAGGGTCGAGGACAGAGCAGAGGTGCTGAAGTTTCTGAATGACCTCTAGTTGCAGCCAGCGAGGAGGCTGTTTCCTGAACAGGGAGGCCTGGACGCAGGACCGCTGACACCGATGGTGTTTTGCGGCCGAAGCCAGCGCTGATGCTGTGGCCGGTTGAACAGGCAGAGGATCCGGAGTCGCGATGTTCGGTTGGCACATGCTGGCCACAGTCTGTCTGGCCAACGGGCAATGCCGACGCCTGCGCCTATCTCAACTCTGACGTGGCCGGGGGGATGTCTCGTGAGCTGGGCGCGATCGGCACGCGGCGCGTTGAGAGCCGCTCGGATGACTGCCTCGCGCGCGCTTTTGGCACGATGTCGGAAAGACAAGATGCCGGAAACCGGCCTGTCGCCATCGTCTTCTCCGGGTCGGCCAGCGACAGTGAAGCTCAGGGGCAGCGGTCATTCAATCGTTCCGCTTTGCGGCCCGTGCGTAAGCGCGCAGCGATCCCGTCTTGACGAGGGCTGGCGGATCAGGTCGGCGCTGAGGGCTGCCAGCGATGCGGCAGCAGCTCGCCGATGCGGCTTGCCAGCTGCGTGGGTAGCCGCTCGAGAACGTCCTTCAGGTACGCA
>JANNGJ010000254.1:0-4427 GCA_031403815.1 Burkholderiales bacterium
TCGTTCGCAGTTACTTTGTTTCCAGTGGATTTACGAGCGAACTGGTGCTCGGCATGCCCTGCGTCGGATCCGTACCCACGTCGAAACCAGGTCGGCCCCACAAGCCTGAGTTTAGGCCAGTTCGAGCCATTGCAAGAGGGCGGCCGGATCGGGCAGGACAGCGTGAGCGCCCCAGGCCTCGATCGGCTGGCCCACGCCGAGGTAACCCCAGGCGGCCGCCAGCGTTGCCATCCCCGCGGCGCGCCCCGCCAGAACGTCACGGTGATCGTCGCCGATGTAGACGCAGTCCTGCGCCGCCACCCCGGCGCGGCGCGCTGCCTCGAGCAGCGGTGCAGGGTGCGGTTTGCTGTGGGGTGTGGTGTCGCCGCAGATGACCACGGCCGCGCGGGTGTGCAGCAACAGCCCTTCGACCACAGGCCGCGTGAAGCGCTCGGCCTTGTTTGTCACGATGCCCCAGCGCCGGCCCGCAGCATCCAACCGCTTCAGCACCGGAACCATCGACTCGAACACAGTGGTGCGCTCGAGCAGCGCGGCCTGGTAGCGGGCCAGGAATTCGTCGCGCATGGCCTCGAAGCTCGCGTCACCCGGGGCAACGCCGAAGGCCGTGCCGATCATGCCGCGGGCGCCGGAGCCGACCATCGGGCGCAGGGCCGTGTAGGGCATTGGCGCGAGGCTGCGTGCGACACGCATCGCGTTGGCAGCCGCGGCCAGATCGGGGGCGCTATCGATCAGGGTGCCGTCGAGATCAAACAGGACCAGCTGGACCGCCGCGCTCATGCTGCCGACGCTCGACAGCCAAACAGGTAATTCACGCTGGTGTCGGCCGACATCCAATAGCGGCCGGTGAGCGGGCTGTATGCCATGCCGCGGGTGTGTTCGAGCGTCAGGCCGGCATCGCGACACCATTGCGCCAGTTCGCTGGGTCGGATGAACTTGGCGTACTCGTGCGTGCCCTTGGGAAGCAACTTGAGCACATGTTCGGCGCCGATGATGGCAAACAGGAAGGACTTGGCGTTGCGGTTGAGTGTCGAGAAGAACACCTGGCCGCCAGGTTTGACCAGCGCCGCGCACGCGCGCACCACCGACGACGGGTCCGGCACGTGCTCCAGCATCTCCATGCAGGTCACGACATCGAAGCTGGCGGGGCACTCGGCGGCGAGGGCTTCGGCTGAGATCTCTCGGTACTCGACGTTCTGGACGCCGGCCTCGAGCGCGTGGAGTTGCGCCACCTTGAGTGGCTTGGTCGCCAGATCGATGCCCAGCACAGCACTGGCACCCCGGCGCGCCATGGCTTCGGCCAGGATGCCGCCGCCGCAGCCAACGTCCAAGGCCGTCTTGTCACGCACGCCTGCGGGGCCGAGCAAGCCCTCGATCCACGCGAGCCGCAGCGGGTTGATCTGGTGCAGGGGCTTGAACTCGCTGGTGGGGTCCCACCAGCGGTGGGCGAGGTCGCTGAACTTGGCCAGTTCCAGGGGGTCGGCGTTGATCGTCATGTCGGTTACGGCGTGGGTTTGGGGGAAGTCTGATGCACAAACAGAAAACCCCGCCGCAGCGGGGTTCTCCTGAGGCAATCGGGAAACCGATTACTTGCGGGTGCGCGTGCCGACGACTTCGATCTCGACGCGGCGGTTTTTCGCCTTGCCTTCCTTCGTCTTGTTGTCGGCCACAGGCTGCTTCTCGCCCTTGCCTTCGGTGTAGACGCGATTCTTTTCGACGCCCTTGCCGGTCAGGTAGGACTTGACGGCTTCGGAGCGGGCCACCGACAGCTTCTGGTTGTAGGCATCGGAGCCGTCGGTGTCGGTATGGCCGACAGCGATGATGACTTCAAGATTGATACCAGCCGTCTTGCCGACGAGGTCGTCCAGCTTGGCCTTGGCTTCGGGCTTGAGCACCGACTTGCCGCTGTCGAAGAACGCATCAGCCGCGAAGGTCACCTTTTCGCTCACCGGCGCCGGGGGCGGCGGGGGCGGTGGCGGGGGCGGCGGGGGCGGACGGGGAGCAGCAGGCGGCGGCGGGGCCGGCGCAACAACCGGCGCGGGAGGCGGCGGCGGCGGCGGCTTCAGGGCGCCGTCGCAATTTGGGGCAGCCGTGGCGGGTGTCCAGAAGCCATTGCGCCAGCAAAGTTCATTGCTGCCGTTCTTCCAGGTGATGCCATCGACATTGCGCCAGTTATCGATCGTCTTGGGCGCCATGCCGGTGTGGGCAGCAGCGACCGCGGCGATCGGGGCGGCAAGTGCGGCGGATGCGAAAAGCATCGCCACCTTGTTCAATTTCTTCATTGATTGTCCTCTCAAGGAAAGCCGCAGTTACCTGCGAAACGTCCGAATCGGAAGCGAGAAAACCTGGCAAACACCCGGTTTGGCGAGCGCTCACCACCGACCAACTTATTGTGCCAGAGGTTCTTCGGCGGGCTGCATTTTGACCCTCGCGGGCATGGCCAGCGGCTCCGATGTTGCGCAAGTGCTACAGCCGCAGCCGAATAGAATCGGCGCCTTCGCCTCGCGGCCGCGCCCCATGCAGCGCCGTTCTCCCTCCTCGCACCTATGACCTCCTTCGCCAAGGAAACCCTTCCCGTCAGCCTCGAAGAGGAGATGCGGCGCTCGTACCTCGACTACGCAATGAGCGTGATCGTCGGGCGGGCGCTGCCCGATGCCCGCGATGGCTTGAAGCCCGTGCACCGGCGCGTGCTGTTCGCGATGCACGAGCTGAACAACGACTGGAATCGGCCCTACAAGAAGTCGGCGCGCATCGTCGGCGACGTGATCGGCAAGTACCACCCGCATGGCGACACCGCGGTCTACGACACCATCGTGCGCATGGCGCAGGACTTCTCGCTGCGCCACATGCTGGTCGACGGCCAGGGCAACTTCGGCTCGGTCGACGGCGACAACGCCGCGGCGATGCGCTACACCGAGATCCGCCTGTCCAAGATCGCCCACGAGATGCTGGCCGACATCGACAAGGAGACGGTCGATTTCGGGCCAAATTACGACGGCTCGGAACGCGAGCCGCTGGTTTTGCCGAGCCGGCTGCCCAACCTGCTGGTCAACGGCTCGGCCGGCATCGCGGTGGGCATGGCCACCAACATCCCGCCGCACAACCTCAATGAGGTCGTCGACGCCTGCCTGCACCTGCTGAAGAACGCGGAGGCAACGATCGAGGAGTTGATGGAGATCATCCCGGCGCCCGACTTCCCCACCGCCGGCATCATTTACGGCGTCAACGGCGTGCGCGAGGGCTATCGCACCGGCCGCGGCAAGCTGGTGATGCGCGCCAAGTGCCACTTCGAGGACATCGACAAGGGTGCGCGGCAGTCGATCATCGTCGACGAGATCCCGTACCAGGTGAACAAGAAGACCCTGCTCGAGCGCATCGCCGAGCTGGTCCACGAAAAGAAGCTCGAAGGCATCAGTCACATCCAGGACGAGAGCGACAAGTCGGGCATGCGGGTGGTCATCGAGCTCAAGCGCGGCGAAGTGCCTGAAGTGGTGCTGAACAACCTGTACAAGCAGACCCAGCTTCAGGACACCTTCGGCATCAACATGGTGGCGCTGATCGACGGTCAGCCCAGGTTGTGCAACTTGAAGCAACTGCTCGACATCTTCCTCGAGCACCGTCGCGAGGTGGTGACGCGGCGCACGGCCTTCGAGCTGAAGAAGTCGCGCGAGCGTGGCCATGTGCTCGAAGGTCTGGCCGTGGCGCTGGCCAACATCGACGAGTTCATCGAGACCATCAAGACCTCGCCGACGCCGCCGGTGGCCAAGGCCGCGCTGATGGCCAAGAGCTGGGACAGTGCGTTGGTGCGCGAGATGCTGCAACGCGCCGAGGCCGACACCGCCGGTGGCCGAGCCGCCTACCGCCCCGAGGGCTTGCCGCCGCAGTACGGCATGCAGCCCGACGGCCTGTACCGACTGTCCGACGACCAGGCCCAGGAAATCCTGCAGATGCGCCTGCAGCGCCTGACCGGCCTGGAGCAGGACAAGATCGTCGGTGAGTACAAGGAGGTGATGGCGCAGATCGCCGACCTGCTCGACATCCTGTCCAAACCCAACCGCGTGACAACGATCATTGCCGAAGAGCTGGCCGCGCTGCGCGCCGAGTTCGGCAGCTCCAAGCTCGCCGTGCGGCGCAGCGTGATCGAGCGCAACGTGCAAGAGCTCGGCACCGAAGACCTGATCACCCCGGCCGACATGGTGGTCACGCTGTCGCACACCGGCTACATCAAGAGCCAGCCGCTGGGCGAGTACCGCGCGCAACGCCGCGGCGGGCGCGGCAAACAGGCCACCCAGACCAAGGAAGACGACTGGGTCGACCAGCTCTTCATCGCCAACACGCACGACTGGATCCTGTGCTTCTCCAACCGCGGCCGCGTCTACTGGCTCAAGGTCTGGGAAGTGCCGCAGGGCGGACGCGCGTCGCGCGGCAAG